>CAYYSH010000064.1:1796-12296 GCA_964474265.1 uncultured Anaerolineales bacterium | reverse complement strand
GTTCTGTCTTGGGCCCCAGGCCCTTGATCTGGCGCAGCCGGCCTTCTCGCGCAGCCTGCTCAACCTCATCGATGGTCTCGATGCCCAGGGATTCCCAGATTAGCTTGGCTGTTTTGGGCCCTACGTCGGGGATGGACAACAAGGTGGTAACAGCCGCCGGAATCTCCTCACGCAGCCGGCGGTGTTGAGTCAGTTGGCCGGTCTCCAAGATCTCCACGATTTTCTTTGCAATGGCCTCGCCCACACCCGGGATGTCTTCCAGCGTGCCTTCAGCCGCCAGATCGGCCATGCTACGGACGTGGGACGCAATCTGATCGGCTGCCTTGCGGTACGCCTGCACGCGGAAGCGATTCTCGCCTTTCACCTCCAGCATGTCGGCGAGTTCATAGAAGATTTGCGCAATCTCCTGGTTGGTCATGGAGCCACCCCGTCACAAGTTTAGTGGCCTGCATGTCGGAATACAACGTGTCGCGGGCGTAAAATGCGCAGCACGCACTACGCGGGTCGTCTGGCCGGCCCCGCAATACAAGAGTTGCGATCTGCGCCGCACACGTTAATTGTATCACATCGCGGTTCAAGACGGAAGACCAAAACAAGCGCTGCCCAGATGGCAGGCAACACAGCGCTGATAGTTGCCTTCTTCTCCCGTGTTCACACCTGTGATATAATTTCAACTGTGATTTCGTTAAGAGTTGCCGGCGGAGTTGTAGAGATCGAATGCATGTCATCCTGACACACGAACACGCAGACTTCGACGCAGTGGCATCGCTGTTGGGTGCTGCCCTGCTGATGCCAGACGCTGTGCCCGTGCTGCCCCGCCAGGTCAACCGCAACGTCAACGACTTCCTGACCATCTATGGTGGCCAACTGCCGTTTGTGGAGCCAGACACACTGCCACGCCGGCGCATCGAGTGGGTCACGCTGGTAGACACACAGTCGGCCCAGTATCCCCGGGGGATGGGCCGCAAGACCCGGATCCAGGTTATCGACCATCACGCTCTGACGCGCGACGATGTCGAACCCGGTGCCTACTGGGGGGGTAACACCGGCGCGTGCACCACTTTGCTGGTCGAGGAAATCTGCCGGCGAAACATCGACCTGACACCCATTGAGGCCACGTTGTTGCTCCTGGGTATCTACGAAGACACCGGCTCCCTCATCTACGCCGGCACCACCCCGCGCGATCTCCATGCAGCCGCCTGGCTGCTGGAGCAAGGGGCCAACCTGGAAGTTGCCGCCGATTTCCTGCACCACCCCCTGTCGCCGGCTCAACGAGAACTGTACGAGCGTCTTGTGGACAGTGCTGAGACCCACGAATTCGCCGGCCACGCCGTTGTCATCGCCACTGCCGAAGCACCAGACTTCAAAGACGAACTCTCGACTGTGGCGCACAAAATCCGCAACCTGCTGGAGCCGGCTGCGCTCTTCGTGCTGGTCGATCTGGGTGAGCATATCCAGATGGTTGCGCGGAGCACCACCGACGCTGTTCCGGTCGGCCAGATTGCGGCGGCTTTTGGTGGCGGTGGTCATGACCGGGCAGCAGCCGCTGTGATCCAGGATCTCAGCATGCAAGAGGTGTACCACCGCCTTCTCCAACTCCTGGACGAGCACATCCAGCCCCATGTCACCGTCCGAGAGATCATGTCACTTGGCACGGTGCGCACCATCGAGCCCGATACCACAATCGCGGAGGCTGCCAGGCAGATGCGCCGCTATGGGCACGAAGGGTATCCAGTCGTTCGGGATGGACAGGTACTCGGCATCCTGACCCGGCGGGAGGTGGATCGCGCCATGCACCACGGGTTGGAAAACGCACCCGCCGAGACCTACATGCACAAGGGGGCGGTGACGATTTCGCCCAATGCGTCTGTGGAAGAGCTCCAGAAACTCATGATGGAGTACGACGTCGGTCAGATTCCGGTGGTCGATAATGGCGAGATGATCGGTATCGTCACCCGCACAGACCTCCTCAAGCTGTGGGGCCGGCCCGATCGCACCGACCGGGCAGCCGAAATCATGACCCGACTACGCACTGCGTTGTCGCCGGCCCTCCTGGAGTTGCTGGAAATAGCCAGCGCGGCCGCCGACCGCCGCGGCGATCAGTTGTACATCGTGGGTGGGTTTGTGCGCGATCTCCTGCTGGGCGTCGAGCACGGACCGGATATCGATCTGGTTGTGGATGGCGATGCCATCGGCCTGGCGCGAGCACTGCAAAAGGAGCACGGGGGCCGAGTCCGCAGTCATGCCCGTTTCGGAACTGCCAAGTGGATCCTGCCCGATCACTGGACCTCGCGCTGGGGCGTCCCGAACTCGCTGGACTTCGCCACGGCGCGTACAGAGTTCTACGAGCGACCGACTGCGCTGCCGAGTGTTGAACGGGGATCAATCAAGAGCGATTTGCGCCGGCGAGACTTCACCATCAACACCATGGCAATCAGCCTGAACCCCGATCGCTGTGGCGAATTGCTGGACTTCTTCGGCGGTGAAGCGGACCTGGAGCGGGGGCTGATTCGGGTATTGCACAACCTCAGCTTCGTGGAGGACCCAACACGCATCCTCCGGGCGGCCCGGCTGGCCGAGCGCCTGGGGTTTGAGATTGAGCCGCGCACCCGAGAACTCATCGATGATGCCGTGGATTTGCTCGACCGGGTGAGCGGAGATCGAATTCGCCACGAGTTGTTTGCCTCTTTCGAGGAAAAAGAGCCGGAGCGCGTGCTGGCGCGCCTGCATGAGATGGGCGCTCTCCAGGCGATCCACCCGGCTCTCGTGTGCGACACATGGCTTGCGGAGAAGTTCAGGAGGCTGCGAGAGTCGCTCACGGACTGGTATCGCATGAGCTGCCGGCCCCCTGGCACCAGGAATGATCGTCCGTCGCCACCATCGCAGCCGCCCACGCGGCCTGGGCCAGCCCTCTACCTGGCACTGCTGACGTACCGTCTGGACGCGGACACGATCGAAGAAATCATCAAACGGCTGTACGTGCCAAGCGATCTGGCTGGCCTCCTGCGGCAAATGCCGGCTCTGCGCGCCGCCGAAGAGCAGCTTCAGCAACCTGAACTACGTCGTAGCGATGTCTACCACGCGCTGGAAGAGTTCGAATCCGATGCGTTGTGCATACTCTGGGTTGCTACGGACGACCTAACGGTTCGCGAGCGCGTCGAGCTGTTTCAGCGCGAGCTACAATGCATAGAGCCGGTGCTGGACGGCCATTACCTGCGGGAGCTCGGTGTACCACCCGGCCCAATTTACCGCGAAGTACTCACAGCCGTCCGCGATGCCCGGCTCAATCAAGAAGCCAAAACGCGCGCTGATGAAGAAGCGCTTATTCTCAGGATATTGGAGAATCGAGGGGTCAGCAAGGAAGAGATTGGGGACTAAGGGGTTGCAGTTCCCAATCTTTCTTCCAGCTATCACCGGTCTCGTCTCTTGCGATGGAGTTTAGCCGGCAGATTCCGTCTCAATACGCGTCTCACAGTTCGAGATCGGGCAAGACCAATTGCCGGCCTGACCTTGCTGCAGCTTTCGGTAGTGCTGGCCGCACGCAAAATCACCGTCCGCGTCTCGCCCAATCAGACCCTCAACACGCGTCACAACCCGATTGTTGACTCGCGACCCAGTATGTAATTTCAACCACTTCTTGATCGCAACAGCCATAGGTTCTCCTTCCTTAAGTGTGCGGCATCCATTGATCACGTGGTGATTGTGGACAAGTCCTCCAGGGCACGTTCCAGATCCTGACGCCACTGCTCATCTTTTTCAACGACGGGCATCCACACCTGATCTCGACCAACCCGCAGCCGGCCATTGAACCGGCGGAGAATCGCAGCACGCTGCTTTGGGCCCGCGCCGGCCAGCTTGATGACGATCGTCTTACCTTCGCGGGCGACGTATTGAACGCCGGCACGTGCTGCCAGAACTTTCAACCGCAGCAGATAGATCAGGTTCTCGGCCTCGGGTGGCAAATCGCCAAAGCGGTCCTTGAGTTCTTGCGCCATTGCTACCACGTCCGCCATGTCGGTGACCTCGCTCATCCGACGGTAGAGACGCAGCCGGATATGATCTTCTGAAACATAGCTCTCCGGCAAATAGGCGTTGATGGGCAGGTCAATCGTGGGCAGCAGAGCAACCTCGGTATCAGCCGTACGCTCACCATCGGGCTTCGCGTGCCCATCCGATGCAGCTCCATCCGCCTTGAGTTCTTTGATGGCCTGGGCCAGCAACCGCGTATAGAGGTCAAAGCCGACAGCACTGATGTGGCCGTGCTGACGCGAACCCAACAAATCGCCGGCCCCGCGAATCTCCAGATCCCGCATGGCAATCCGGAAGCCGGCCCCCAAGTCGGTCGCCTCCATGAGCGTCTGCAGCCGCTTGCGAGCATCCTCAGGCAACTCCCGATGCTTGCGGTAGAGAAAATAAGCGTAGGCCCGGTGAGCGCCACGACCCACCCGACCGCGCAATTGGTACAACTGGGCCAGCCCGAACATGTCGGCATTGTCCACGAAGAGCGTGTTGGCATTCGGGATGTCCAGCCCACTCTCGATGATTGATGTGCAGACGAGCACATCGATGTCGCCGGCAGCGAAGGCCAGCATGGTTTCAGCCAGGCGATCCTCAGGCATCTGGCCATGGGCAACGGCAATAATCGCTTCAGGGATCAGCCGGCGCAGCCGGTCTGCTGTGTACTCGATTGTAGCCACCCGATTATGCACAAAGAAAGTCTGTCCACCGCGTGACAACTCGCGCAGGATGGCCCGCCGGATCAACTCATCATCCCACTCCGTGACCTGGGTCGTGATGGGCAGGCGCTCGTCCGGCGGCGTGTCAATAGTGCTCATGTCCCGCACGCCGGTCAGGGACATGTGGAGCGTGCGGGGAATCGGCGTGGCGGTCATCGACAGCACATCGATGGTTGTGCGCATTTGCTTCAGTCGCTCCTTGGCCTTGACCCCAAAGCGGTGTTCTTCGTCAATGATCAACAGCCCCAAGTCCTTGAATACCACATCTTTCTGGAGCAGCCGATGAGTGCCAATGATAATGTCAATCTCGCCGGCCTGGAGCCGCTTGAGAATCTCCGCCTGTTGGGAGGAGGTGCGGAAGCGAGACAACATCTCGACCACGATCGGGAACGGTTTGAGCCGCTCCTGGAACGTGTTGAAGTGCTGCTGCGCCAGAACCGTCGTCGGCACCAACACGGCCACCTGCTTGCCATCCATCACGGCCTTAAACGCTGCTCGAACGGCTACTTCCGTCTTTCCAAAACCGACATCGCCTACCAGAAGCCGGTCCATCGGCCGTTCCGACTCCATGTCGCGCTTGATGTCCTCGATGGCCTGAATCTGATCTTCCGTTTCCACATGAGGGAATGCCGCTTCCAGCGCCGCCTGCCACGAGGTATCCGGCCCGAAAGCATGACCTTTCGCAACCTCTCGCTCGGCGTACAGCTTGAGCAACTCTCTTGCAATGTCCTCAACGGCTTTTCTGGCTTTCTGCTTGACCCGTTCCCAATCGGCCGTCCCCAAGCGAGTGACTTTGGGGGGTTGATCGCCGACACCCACATAGCGAGCTACGCGGTCAACCTGATAGGTGGGCACATAGAGCTTGTCGCCCTTATCGTACTCAAGAACGAGGTACTCGCGCTCGGACTCACCGACATCCATTTTGACCAGGCCACGATAGACTGCGATGCCATGCTCGATGTGGACCACGTAATCGCCAACAGCGACGTCGGCGAAGAAGGCCTCGGAGCTGTCACGTTGCCGGCGCGGCTCACGACGACGTCTGGGCATACGCCACCCGAAGAGCTCCCCATCCGAAAGAACGACGATGCGCGTTGCAGGTCGATCGCCAGGGGGTTCCAACATCCAGCCTTCGCTTAGAGGGCCATGCACCAGAACAATTGAGCCTGGCCGGGGTGGCTTCTGCACCCCCCGCTGCGACGTCACGTAAATGCCCCACTCCTCGAACAACTCAGCTAGCCGCGGCGCCTGACGGGTAACAGCGACGATGCCGTAACCCTCGCTGCTCATTTCGACCGTCTCAGCAACGACTTCCTTGAGTTGGCCGCCGTAGCGGGGGCTGGGCTTGAAACACACGGCCAGTCGCCCGATTGGGTTGCGCCCTGAGCCGTCGGTGGCCGGCTCTTCAGTGTCTCGGCCTGACTCTACCGCGCTGTGGCCGAGCATGAGGGGCCGGCGCTCGAGGAGCTGCCGGCGCAGGTCTGCCCAGGAGGCATACGGAGACGCCTCGAACCCCCGTGGAATTTCATGGGCCTCCTCCTGTTCCTTACGCTGCGTGTCTGCCTGGCCAGCCAACTGATCAGCGACGGCATCCAGTTGATCCCAGTCATCCACAATAATGCGCCCCTCGGGCGGGAAGTAGTCCAGGAGCGTTGCAGCTTCGGGGTGCAACAGCGACTGGAATAACCCGATGGTCGGGAAGATGTCTCCCTGGGCCAGATGCTCCAGATACCGCTGGAATTCACCCTGAGCAAGCGGATGGAGGGTGGACAGATCTAGCGCCTTCAACTCTCGGGCCAGCCAGGGCCCGCGTAGCGGCAAAGCCTCGTGAGCCGGCGTCACCAAAGCCTGGGGGACGATTTCTTCCGTCCGCTGGGTCTCCACGTCAAATCGCCGCAGCGATTCGATTTCATCGCCGAAGAATTCGATGCGCAGGGGTCGATCATCAGCCGGCGGGAAGACATCCACAATCCCACCCCGATGGCTAAACTCGCCTGGCTGATCCACCACAGCCGTCGGGCGATAGCCAAGCCGCTGCATGGCCCGCAGCAGGTCACTCATGGCAATCCAATCCCCCTGGCGCAGAACCCGCACCTCGGCCTCGAAGTCCCACGGCGGCAGGGTCCGGTGCACCAACGCCCGAGCCGAGGTCACGACAACAGGCGGCGCCTCTGCATCGGCGGAATACAATCGGGCCAACACCCGCAAACGCTGGCTCAAGACCTGTGGCTCGATAGGGGTGCGCTGGTAGGGCAAATGAGTCGGAGCAGGGAACAGCAGCACATGCTCCGGATGAAGCGTCCAGGCCCGGATCTGATCGTAGTACTCCCGGGCACGCTCAGCGCCGGGTGTGATCACCAGAACGGGCCGGCCCAGGTCGTTGTGCAGGCCGGCCACGACGAAGGGGCGCGCTGCCTCGACCAGGCCGCCGAGATGCCATGACAGCCCGATATCATCACCGGCACGCAGCGCTGCCAGTAACTCAGCGTAGCCCGGAAGGCCGGCCAGCACGGACAGCAGCCCGGACAAATCCACCCTCTGCGTTACATCAAGATCAGACATGTGACCAATAGCGATATGGGACCGGTCCACAAGACCCGCCCCTCTCCAAGAAATATATATCAAACAATTGTATCACAACCAGCAACCACCGGCAAGGGTCCTGACGAGCTTTGCGTTCACTCAGACAAACGGGGCGCTCCAATTGGCGCCCCGCTTTCGTCATCTTTTGCCATCAGGGATGAGGCCAGGCAGATATTGCCTCTCAGATCACCTCGTACGCACTTTGATTGGTTTACGCGGCCTCCGGGCGTGCCGGCTGCGGCGCATCTGGCAGAATCCAGCTCAGGTGCCGGATGCCAACCGTCTCCAGAACGACGTGCAAGAAGGTACGAGTCACCACAATAGCCGTGAACATGCTCACCAACACACCGATGGCCAGCGTCAGCGCAAAGCCTTTCACGATGGTAGCACCAAACTGGTTGCCGAACCAGAACAGAATCACGCACGTAATCAGCGTAGAGAAGTTGGAGTCCCGAATCGATGGCCAAGCCCGCTGCCAGCCGGCATCAATGGCCGACCGCAACGTTCGCCCAAAACGCAACTCCTCTTTCAAGCGCTCGAAAATGAGGATGTTAGCATCGACTGCCATACCGATGGACAGGACAAAGCCAGCAATACCCGCCAGCGTCAATACGACCGGCAATAGCTTAAAGATGGCCAGGACGATAGCTGTGTAGACCAACAGCGCCAGGTCCGCCAGGAGGCCAGGCAGGCGGTAGTAGATCAACATGAAGAGCATGACAATTGCCAAACCAATGACGCCGGCGGTGAGACTCCGATCCACCGAGTCCTTGCCCAGCGTGGGGCCAACCGTCACGTTGTTCACCACCTTCAACGGGACAGGCAAAGCGCCGTATTTCAACTGAATCACCAGACTCTGGGCACTCTCTCGTGTAAAGTTGCCGGTGATCTGGCCCTGGTCGTTGATGGCACTCCGAATGGTTGCCGAAGAAATCACCTCGCCATCAAGCACAATTGAAAGATACTCGCCAATATGGTTGGCAGTGAACTCGCCGAAGCGCCGCGCGCCTTCAGGTTTGAGCGTAAAGCCGACTGCCGGCTCGTTCGTGACCGGATCAAAGATTACCTGGGCCGATGCCAGCATGTCACCTGTGATGACCGTCGGCCAGACACGCTCGCTAATCGGCTCAGCGGTAGGAGCCGGGGTCGGCGTGGCGCCGGCAGCGCCGGCTGCCTGCTGAGTTGCTGTTACCTCGGCCGAGGCAGTGATAGTCCCGGTTGCAGCAATCGTGGGCGTGGAAGTTGGCGGAGTCGTTGCTGTCGGTGTGATGGTCGGGGAGGGGGCCACGGTCGGTGTGAAGTCCGCTACCAAGACCGGGTAACTCGTTTTCACCATGGTGCCAGGCACGTCTCCCTGCCGCGGGGGAAGGTATGTCGAACCGGTAGCGATAATCTCCAGCCGGCCCGTCTCGCCGAACGTCTTGATCGCCTGATCAGGGTCCTGAATGCCTGGCAACTCGACGACGATCTTGTCCTCACCCTGCAACTGAATTAAGGGCTCGGAGACGCCCAGACCATTGATTCGGTTCTCAATAATGGTCCGCGCCGCTTCCATCGAGTCCGGGCTGGGAATCTCGCCGCCAGGCAGATCAGCCTGCAAGAGAACCTGCAGACCGCCTTGCAGATCGAGGCCCTCGTGGACCTTGATGGAGCGGCCCTCAGGGTCTGGCGATTGCCATACCAGCAACCTCTGCAGGCTTCGCGGATGATCAATGGGCAGATCAATGTAAACAGCAACAGCCGTCAGTATCAGGATGAAGACCAGTAACAGGTTCTGTCTACGCTGCATGAAATTCTATAAGCCTCCGAATAGAGCCTCGGAGCAGGGGAGCCAGGGTGCCGGGGGCATTGGGGCGGCGCATCAATCTCGCCTGCGCCTCAGCGCCCATGCGCCTCTGCCCAAAATCGCAATCCATGATCACCAGACAACGGCTGTCGATTATAGTCCAGAGGAATATGAAAGTCAAACTTCATTCGATCACCAGTCGTCGGATGTGAGGAACCACAGGACGCGATCGAGGACTTGTTCGGGCGATAGGTTGTCGGTCGGGAGGTAAAGGTGAGCATGTTGGCGGGCGTGTCGAAGCCGGCGCTTGAGCTTGTCCAGGTAGTCCTGTTCCCACTGAACATGACGCCGCTGAGCGATGGTGGACAAGTCGGCGTCCAGGTAAATGAGGACATCGGGCGCTGTGAGGCGCTGCCACATGTCGGGCACGCCGGAATGTTCCTGGGCCGGCTCGTGTACCTGATAGCCCAGCGCCCGCAGCTTCCTGGCCAGCGTTGTTTTGCCAGATCCACACGGTCCTACCACAGCAATCCGTCTACGGCTCGGGTCCTCACTCATCTCTAGCCTACCATTGCCGGAATGGGATAGCGGAGCGTCAGGTGGCGTACCTCATCGTCAACGACGCGCGGCAAGATAGCTAACACGACGACGGTCATGTCATCCCGAGGTCGGGAGGCGTCCAGCGCCATGGCACGGTAAATGAGCGCATCCGCCAGTGCCTGAGCACCCGGCCCGTACTCAATCGGCCCGCTGGCATTCGTGCGCGGTTCCGCCATCCCAGCGCCGCTCTCCTGCTCCAGACCGAGGCCCAGGAAATTGGCGACAAAGGCCGGCACATCCAGCGGGCCATCTGGGGAATGCTCGCCGGCCATCGCAATGCCGTCGGTGTATGCCACGATGTAGGTGCCGGCTACAATTGGCAGCTCCGTGATGACCGGCTTGGTGCCCCGGCGCACGCCGATCGCCCTCGACGGCTCATCCAGTATCTGGACACCAGCCGGCGTCGCAACCACCACCGGACAATGGCTGTTGCGGGAAAGGACGATGGTCCGAGTCTGAAGATCGACTGAGAGGATGTTCAACGTCGCCTGGACTTTGCCCCGGCGGTACGTGTATAGATAATCGTGGGTTGCACGAGCAGCAGCACCATCACGCACACCCTCAGCCAACAGCGAAATGGCTTTGCGTACCACCACGTTGCTTATAGCTTTGGCGGGACGCCCCGAACGCTGACCATCGGCCATGACGAAGGAGAGGCCGCCGTGTGGCCGCTCGATCATCTCCACTGTGTCGCCACTCTCGCTTGTGGCATATTTGCCAACTTTCGCTACAGCCGCCTGAATCTCCACCTTACCAGACCTCTCACGAACTTCGTTCCACATTACTGGACTTTGG
>CAYYSH010000064.1:0-1696 GCA_964474265.1 uncultured Anaerolineales bacterium | reverse complement strand
CACATTACTGGACTTTGGACAGCACTACTTCGTGTGCAGAGCCATAGACATCCAGGTCTACACATGATTATACCATCAACCAAACACAGGGAAAATAACAAGGGCGGCACCCGGTGGGCGCCGCCCGTTGTTTCCCCCACTCCAATGACAGCCGTCAATCCATGGGAGCGGCTGCCAGCAGGACCCAGATATCGGAGACGTGGGTGCCATTAGAGCGCACGAAGTCCAGACCGTCGAGGTGAACGACGCCGATGTCTTTCAGGTCCGGATGGCTTGGCCCACCCCGCTCGCGAATCCAGTTGATAACGTCCTCAGCAGAGGTGTACTGACCACACAGCAGCAGGCCATAGCCCCTTCGGTCGTGATACCCTGACCGATACAAAGCGCCTCCGATGACAAACTCGATGAACATTCTGTCTTGGGGACAGTATGTCCCATCGCCGGCCACCTCTTGCGCGGCTGTGTACAGCCGTTCGTCCACCTGCAGGGGGGACGCACCGCTTTCTGCCCGCCATTCATTGACCAGTGATTCGAGCCCGGTCTCCGGCGGCGCAGCGAAAGCGGAGATTGGCGACAGCAGCACAACCAGCAAAAAGCTTAGCAGAAGTGCCGCAATCTTTCGATGTTGCATTGATCTTCCCTCCTTGCTAGCCCTGCATACACTGCGTCACGTGGTTAGCCATGTTGAGGTCGCATCGTGCTGCGGGCAGGAGGATGATGTGGCGCTCGAACCATGACAAACCAACGTCACGATTCACGTGCGGCAGGGGCAATCTGGGGCAGGGAACTCTCAAGCATGATACCATCGATTACCGGCTGAAAGCAAGACAGAATGGGGCAAAAATGGCCGTTTTTCGACCTGTTTTGGAAGGCGTAGGAAGATTGTAGCTAAGGTGTGGGGATGTCGAAGAATGTCCGTATTGGCTCACAGATTTACGAGCAGGAGCATGCCGGCGTTGCCAGAGGTTAAGGCCGGTCGTCTAACAGTAGCGAACATTGGAACCAACACTAAGGACAGAGGGGTATGTCACAACCTAAATCTTTCATATTGCTGTGCATCAGCGCCCTGATACTGACCACGCTTCCCGGCCTGCCAACCCGACCCCCGGTAGCTCTTCTCTCACCCGCACAAGATCCCACCAATTTGCTTGCAATCGAGCCATCCTTCGTCTCCATCCCGGTTGGAGGCTCGGCTGATATCCGCCTGGACATTCGAAACTCGACCAACGTCTACGCCTTCGAAATTGCTCTCGTGTTTGAGCCATCGATCATCCAGGTCAGTGATAGCGATGTTCATCTCCCAGGCGTGCAGGTCGGGTTGGGCTCGGTTTTCCAGGGGCGTCAGTATTTCGTTGCAGTCAACAGGGTAGACAATGAAGCCGGCCTCATCCGCATCGCGGCGACACTTCTGGGAACGGAGGCGCCAATCCATGGTAATGGAGAGCTGATCACCATGACACTGACCGGAGTCGCCAGTGGTGCAAGCCCACTTGCCTTGTTCACGGTAGTGCTCACAGACTCCGAGGCGAACGTCCTGCCGGCCAGCCGGATTGGCGGAACAATCGTCGTCGGCGCCGATGGCACGCCGACTGCAACCCACACGCCCACGGTCGCACCGACGTTCACCCCGACTCCCACCCCCACGCTTACACGCACGCCAACGTTCACCCCAACTCCCACCCCCGCGCCGGCCCCC
>CAYYSH010000063.1:0-12348 GCA_964474265.1 uncultured Anaerolineales bacterium | reverse complement strand
CACCACCGGTGTTTGAGGACTTCTCGTACAAAGACTACCTGGCACGCCAGGGCGTTTACACCATGATGCGCCGGCCCCACATTGAAAAAATCGGGCACGAAGCGGGCAACCCGTTGCTGGCCGGCATCTATGCGCTCAAAGCGCGGGCGCAGAAGGTAATCGCGGCCATCTTCCCGGAGCCGGAGGCCTCGTTGCTGGCCGGCATCTTGCTGGGTATCGAGCGAGGCATCCCGAAACAGGTGATGGACGCATTTTCCCAAACGAATACAACCCACATCATTGCGATCTCTGGATTTAACATAACGATCCTCGCCGGCATCTTTGCTGCCATCGCCGGCCGGCTCCTGGGTCGCCGGCGAGCAACGCCGATGGTGATTGCCGGCATTGCATTGTACACGATTCTGGTCGGGGCCGGCGCGGCTGTCGTGCGTGCAGCGTTTATGGGGGTGCTCTACGTTATTGCGATTCACTATGGCCGGCAGAGCGACGCCTTGAACTCCCTGGTCGCGGCTGCTGTCGCTATGACTCTTCTCAACCCGTACACTTTGTGGGACGTGGGCTTTCAGCTCTCCTTCGCTGCTACCCTGGGCCTGATTCTCATCGTGCCACCCCTGGCAGACACCTTCGAGCGCGGATTTGCACGCTTCGTTGACCAGGAGCGGGCTCGAAGAGCAGTCCAATTGCTGAACGAGGCGCTTATCGTGACACTGGCAGCCCAGGTGGCGACAATGCCCATCATGGTGTACTACTTTCACAAGGTATCGGTCGTGGGGTTGCTCGCGAACCTCATTATTCTCCCGGCACAGCCAGCGGTGATGATACTTGGCGGGGTGGCAACGCTGGCCGGCCTCATCGCCCTGCCCGTGGGCCAGGTGCTGGCATGGGTAGCACTCCCCTTCCCGCTCTACACCATCCGCGTAGTGGAGCAGATGGCACACCTTCCCTACGCCTCGGTGGATGTCGGTCGCGTTTCCCAGACCTGGGTGTGGAGTTATTACGCGCTCCTGGCCGGCGTCGTTTTCGTGGCGCAGCAGAGCCCCGACGAGCGGCGGGCGCTGTGGCACGCCGCCACAGACCGGCTATCGACCAAAGGAGTGCTGGCTGGCCTCTCGGTGGTCGCCGTTGTGGCCTGGATGGGCGCTGCCGCGACACCCGATGGCCGGCTGCACGTGGTCTTCTTCGATGTTGGCCAAGGCGATGCCATCTTCATCCAGACGCCCGGCGGACATCAGGCGGTCATCGACGGTGGGCCAAGTCCCTCCGTCATGGCCGATGCTGTGGGCCGGCGTATGCCTTTCTGGGATCGGTCAATCGATCTGGTCATCATGACCCACGCAAACGAGGACCATCTGGCCGGCCTGATCCCGATCCTGGAGCGCTATCGCGTTGATCATGCCATCGAATCGGGCTATATTCAGTCTTCAGCGTCGTATCTGCAATGGTGGGATCTGGTGCGCGAGAAAGGCATAGATGTGCGGTTCGCGCGGGCCGGCATGCGCATTCACCTGGGTGATGGCGTGTGGCTGGACGTGCTGAATCCGCCTCAGCCGCTGGTGCAGGGCACAGAGGCCGACGATAACAACAACAGCGTCGTGGTCCGGCTGACCTATGGCGAGACCTCTTTCCTTCTGACTGGGGACATTGAGGCTGAAGTCGAGGGCCGGCTGGCAGCCCGCAGCCGCGTACAGGCCCAGGTGCTGAAACTGGCTCACCACGGGAGTGACTCTTCAACAACGCCGACCTTTTTGGCGGCCGTTCAACCCTGGGTGGCCGTTATCTCCGTTGGTGCCGACAACCCCTTTGGCCATCCGAGTGATGAAGTGTTGGCGCGTGTGGCTCACAGGAGCATACCGGTCTATCGCACCGATGAGCAAGGCGATATCGAGTTTGTCAGCGACGGTCGGCGGCTGTGGGTGCGCAGCGAGCATTGAAAGGTTGACGCACTCTAGAAATGGCGGTATAATAAAGCTGCTGGCGCAACGGAACAGCGTTGTGTCTTGTAACATAACCTCCTCTGTATGAAATCTGTGGCCGCCTGGAAAGCGCTAGCCGTGTCCTCAAAACAGCAACGTGCAGATTCCTCCATCCAGCCCGTCCAGCGTGCAGTCGCATTCCTATCTATCACGTCGGCAGACGTGGCCGGCACATGCCACTTCGTTGCACTGCCGCTGATAACGTCCTTCTGGCTCACCTTTCGCCTGAGGCACGGGCTGCGATCCTGCCAGAAAGGTTACCTCACTTTACTGAGAAGAGTATCACCAATTGCGATGCCCCAGAAAGCTATTTGGCGAAGGTTTGCCGCCAGGGCTATGCGATAACACACGAGGAATGGGCCGAGGGCATCAACTTAGTAGCTGCGCTAATTCATGACAGTCCAGGACGGGATGTTGCCACGGTTAGCGTATCTGGGCTGGGCCATCGGATAGGTCCGTGGATTGACCGGTTCGTAGAATTTGATTGGGAAAGGTTGCGTGCGATGTTCGGGCCCGGTTGAGTCAGGTTGCCAGTCTGGGCAATAGGGCCAGGTGATCTCCAAGAAGCGAGGTATACTGAAGAAGGGAGGATGCGATATCGATTGAAGTAATAGCATTTCGATGAGAGTCTGAAGGTGGGCATGCCTACGGCTGTCAGGGAGCAAGATGTGCAACGAGAGGAGGTTTGATGGCAATGTAGAAACGACACCGTTCAAATAACATCCCCCAGAGTGAGCACACCCGCGTGCGAATGGTGTTTGGGGATCTCTGACTTCTTCATTGAACGTATTAATCGCGAAAGCTCACCCCCAGCAATTGTTGCCTATGAGTCCACTCATTCATACGGAGGAGGTTAAGCAAATGAAGCAGGGCGAGAAGATGCACCCATATGTACCTGAACTGGCAGAGAAACTACGCAAGGGTGAGGTGAGCCGGCGTGAGTTTCTGCGCATAGCAACACTTCTGGGCGTGTCCTACGGTGCAGCTCAGATCCTGGCAGCCTGTGCGCAGCCCACATTGGTGCCTACCGAAGCCCCGCCCGCTGCAGCGCCCACTCAGCCACCGCCGGCCCCGACCGCAACCTCAGCGCCGGCAATGGCCGGCCCGCAACGTGGTGGCACCTTGCGCATTGCTGGCCGTGTTCAAAAGGTCACCCATCCGGCCCAGTTCTCCTGGGTATCTGCATCCAACCAGTTGCGGCAGGTTGCTGAGTATTTGACGGTGATTGACGGGAACAACATCACCCACCCGTACCTTTTGGAGAGCTGGGAAACCAGCGAGGACGTCAAAACCTGGACGCTGAAGCTGCGCAAAGGGATCAAGTTCAATAATGGTGATGACTTCACGGCTGATGATGTCATCTTCACCTTTGGGCAGTGGCTCGACGAGGATATTGGGGCCTCGATGTACGGCTTGCTCAGCAGCTACCTGAGCCCGACCGGGATCGAGAAGGTAGACGATTACACGGTGGTGCTCCATCTTGATAGACCGGAAATTGCCGTACCAGAGCACCTGTTTCACTACCCAGCCATGGTGCTGAACCATCGAACCTTTGAGGGTGATTTCATCAAAGCTCCCCATGGGACCGGCCCCTACACCCTGGAGGAGTACAGCGAGGGAGAGCGTGTCTCGCTGAAGCGCCGGGAGGACTACTGGCAGAAAGGGGCCGATGGCAAACCACTGCCCTATCTGGATGGGATGGAATTCATTGATATGGGCGAGGAGTTGTCGGCGTGGTTCGCTGCCATCCAGGCCGGCGAGGTTGATTACCTCGATCTCTCTGATAACCCTGGCCCGGCCCCGTACCTGGCGCTCAAGGACGAGCCTAGCATCAACATCGCGGGTATCCCCAGCGCGCGTTGCCGTGTGCTACGGATGCGTGTCGATTTGGAGCCATGGGACAATAACGATGTTCGAATGGCCCTCAAGCTGTGCCAGAATCGGGAAAAGATCCTCAACCTGGCCGCTTTCGGGCAGGGAGTCCTTGGCGCAGACTTCCATGTCTATCCGCTCCACCCCGAGTATTGCGAGAAGCCCATCCCTGAGTACAATCCGGAGAAAGCCAGGCAGCTCCTGACCGATGCCGGCTATCCCGACGGGCTGGAGGTCAATCTGGCTGTTGGTTCCGGTTGGCCTGACATTGTCTCCTACGCTGAGGCGCTCAAAGAAGATGCGGCACCAGCCGGCTTCAAGATCAACATCGACACGATGCCGAACAGCCAATACTGGGAAAAGTGGACCGAGGTGGACCTGGGTGTCACCCCGTGGACCCATCGCCCTCTGGGCACCATGGTGCTGAACCTGGCGTATGTTGCCGATGACGAGGGTAACCCTGTGGCCTGGAATGAGACCCGGTGGGTAGACGATGAGTTCTCGGAGTTGTTGGCCGAGGCCAACGGCACCCCCGATGTGGACAAGCGCCGTGAGATCTTCTGCAAGCTGGAGCAGATTCAGATGGATCGCGGGTCGATTGGTATCTCGTGGTGGGCAAATTCCTTCACTGTGCACAGGAAGACTGTCCACGACGTGCCGCCACACCCCACGGCCTACATGTTGTTCAACGAGGTGTGGAAGGAAGCCTGACTGAGCAGGGGAGTCGGGGGGTAGAGGAGCAAGGGTGCAAGGGTGCGGGGGTGGATTCTTGGGCTGACCTTCTCCCCAGCTCCCTTGCCCCCCAGCTCCTCCGCCCCTCGGCACAGAATGGTGGTCCTAGACGAAAGGTACCTCCGTATGGCGAAATTCATCATCCGCCGGCTGATCTTCCTGCTGTTGACGATGTTCCTGGTCTCGGTTGCTGTCTTTGCTATCACCGAGGCGGCGCCGGGCAACGTGGCGCGCAACGTGCTGGGAGTGCACATCACGCCGGAGCAGGAGGCCTCATTCCTGGCCCAAACAGGTCTCGATAGACCTGTGGTCGAGCGCTACCTCTTCTGGTTGGTTGGCAGTGACTGGCGGGCTGCCGGCAAGATCGGCATGCCGGTGAAGCAGATCACCACCGAAGAGGGGTTCAAGGAGTGGTGGGCAGTCGAGGAAGATGGCACTCTGGTCAGGTGGAAACAGGTGGGCGATGACCTGATCGCCGAGCGACGCCTACCGGATGGTCGCGTGGAGGAGATGGTTGACAATGGGCGCTGGCAAGTGAAGGACCCGAGCGTCGAGATAGCACGTCTTACGGCCTATCGAGCGGAATTACTCGAAAACCCGCAACTCTCTGAGAACGACCGGCAGGTCATCACCCAGGCATTGGATCGCATTCTGGCAATCCTTCGCCGTGGCGACCAGTCTCCAGGTGAGCTGGCTGCTGCTCTGGTGGAGCCTGAGGGTGTCCTGGAGTCCATGATAGATGCCGGCGCTGCCCAGAAGAAAGATGCGCTCCGCAAGGCAGCAGATGATCTCGCCAAAGACAAGTTGATACAGGCCCTTGCCGTCTATCGCACGTTGTCGACTGTGCCGGCTTCAGAGCTCAAGCCGAATGAGCTACAGGCGATGGCACGTCGGCTGAGTAGAGCGTCTGACCTGCTTCAGGATTCAAACCCGGCGCTGGCCGGGGATCTGAACCAGGCGGCCGAAAGTTTGAAGGCCGGCGACGCCCTTCCGGCGCGCGATATGCTATCTGGTGTGGTCGAAAACCTAAACCAATTGACTGGGGCATTCAGCAACTTTGTTAGCGCCTTAGAGGCCGAGGACTATAAGCAGGCCGCCGGCAGCCTGCAAGACCTGGTGGATCCGGCCAAGACATCTCTCGATGTTGCCAACTTAGCACGCCTGGCCAGGACCCTCGACCGTCTGGGGAAGGCTTTCGAAGATGTCAGCCCCGAAATCAGCGGAGCACTCTTGCTGGCCAGCCAAGAGCTGGGAGCCGGCGACATTGAGGCTGCCCGCGAGGCCCTCCGTCGTGCGTCGGAGGGCCTGTACAGCATGGGGCAGACGATTGTTCGCACTGAGGCAGCGAAACAGGCCCGAGTCGTCAGAACCTTCTGGGGGGTTGACACCGAAAATCACGCCGTGAGATGGGAAAAGGGAGCCGGCAAGGACGTCTGGGTATTCATCATCGGCACTGGCTGGAAAGCCTTCTCCGGTGGCCCTGTCGAATACCTTCCGCTACAAAAAGGTCTACTGCGAGGCGACCCCGGCGTCTCTTTGCGAACTGGCCGGCCTGTGGCTGATCTGTTGTTCACCCGCCTGCGCAATTCTTTGGTTCTGGCCGGCATTGCCTTTGTGATCGTGATGCCCCTGGCTCTCATCCTTGGATTGATCGCCGGGATCAATGAGGGTAGGCTCTTGGACCGCGCCCTCTCCATTGGGGGCATGATGTTTTCAGTGACGCCGGAGTTCGCGACTGGTATATTCTTGATTCTGATATTTGCCTCCTGGTTGAAGTTGGTCCCGGGCGCTACGGTCTTCGGCGAAAAGGCACCCTGGTCGAGACCCGACATGCTCGTCCTCCCGGTTCTGACGTTGACGCTGATCGAGCTAGGCTATGTCTTGCGCATCACTCGGGCCAGTATGGTAGAAGTGATGAAAGAGCCGTACATTCGCACCGCTTTTCTGAAGGGTCTACCTTACTGGCGTGTAGTGACCCGGCATGCTGTGCGTAACGCGCTTATGGCACCCATTACTGTCATCATGCTGCATGTCAACTGGCTATTGGGCGGCATCGTCGTTGTGGAGGTAATTTTTGGTTATCCTGGTTTGGGGAGCTATTTGCTGGACTCCGCTCTGTTCAAAGACTTCAATGCTATCGAGGCCGGCGCGATGATTCTCGTTGGTGTGGCAGTCGGGACGCAGTTGATTGCTGATATTGCGTACACGTTTCTGAACCCCAGGATACGCTATGGTTGACGTATTGCGTACTGCGTGTTCCGTAGGCGTCAAGCAATACACAATGCGCAGTACAACAACAGTAGTCGATAAGGAACCGCATTGTGGCAGTGTTTGAACCAACCATGCCGGCAGCAACAACCCTACGCCCGTCTCGCTTACGTCGCCTTTGGGACAGCGTGTCCATCATCTTCGCGTCGAAAACGGCCATGATTGGCCTGGCCATCGTCCTGTTTTGGATCTTTGTAGCCATTTTTGCGCCTCTGCTGACGCCTTACACTCCAACCTACCAGGATTACACCGCTCAGAACCAAGGCCCATCCAGGGTACACCCACTGGGCACTGACAGCCTGGGGCGAGACATCTGGTCGCGGCTGATCTACGGCGCTCGAGTGGTCCTGGTGATCGTGCCTGTGACCGAGACATTCTGGCTGCCGGGTGGCACAGCTCTGTGGGGCGTCTTCCTGGGCCTGGTGGCCGGCTGCACACTGGGGTTACTCGGCGGCTATCTGGGAGGCTGGATTGACGAGATCATCATGCGCTTGCTGGATGCCATGATGGCCTTCCCTGTCATTCTGCTCTACATGATCATCATTGCGGCTGTCGGAGCCTCGGCGGTCAACGTCGTGCTGGCGATTGCCATTGTCGGGACGCCCGGAATTGCGCGGTTGGTGCGCAGCCTGGCCCTGGACATCCGCACCCGCGACTACATCCGGGCGGCTGAGACGCGCGGGGAAAGCCCCTGGTACATCATGTTTGTTGAGATTTTGCCGAATGCCCGCGGGCCGATCATCGTGGATGCCATGCTGCGTGTGGGCTACGCCATCTTCGCTATGGGCACTCTGGGGTTTCTGGGCCTGGGTCTGCCACCGCCGTCGCCGGATTGGGGGAGCATGGTGGCCAAAGGTCGCCAGTTCATCCTGGCCGGCAGCCCCTGGGCTGCGCTGTGGCCTTCTGTGGCCATCGCTTCCCTGGTTGTCGGGCTCAATCTGTTTGCCGATGGCTTGCGTGAGGAGTCTTTGAAGTACCAATAAAGAGCTTCGTATGTCCTCTCAAACTCGGGCCGGCTGACAACGTGGCCCTTGCTGGAAGAAACTGGTATGAAACCACCTGTCCTGGAAGTCCGTGATCTGGCCATCTCCTACGAGACGCGTGCAGGAGACGTGAAGGCCGTCCGCAATGTCTCATTTGCCGTCCACCGGGCGACAACCTTCGGCATTGTGGGTGAATCGGGCTGTGGCAAAACCACTGTGGCTTTCGGCATTGTGGGCTTCCTGGGGCCGAACGGCAAGATTGTCGGCGGCAGCATCAAATTCCAGGGACGAGAGTTAATTGGTCGCTCCGAAGCGGAACTGCGCAAACTCCGCGGCAACCAGATTGCCATGGTCTACCAGGACCCGATGCAGGCCCTGAACCCGTCGGTAACGCTTGGCGAGCAGTTGACGGAGGTGCTAACCACGCATCAACGCATGAAGAAAGCAGAGGCATGGGAACGGTGTATCGCCATGCTGGAACGCGTCTACATGCCCGATGCCGCCGATGTCATGCATCGCTACGCTCATCAGATTTCTGGGGGGCAACAGCAGCGGGTCGTCATCGCGATGGCGCTCCTGAACAACCCGGCCTTGCTCATCATGGACGAGCCAACCACCTCTCTTGATGTGACTGTTGAGGCGGCTGTACTGGACTTGATCGATGACCTCAAGCACGATTTCGACTCCGGCATTATCTACATTACCCATAACCTGGGCGTGGTGGCGCGGGTAAGTGACTACGTGGGCGTGATGTACGCCGGCGAACTCGTTGAACGCGGGACCGTTGAGACCATCTTCGACGATCCCCGACATCCCTACACCCAGGGCTTGATGCGCTGCGTGCCCCGCCTGGGCGCTACCAAGGCGAGCAGTCTACTGTATCCTATCCGTGGGAGAGTGCCGGCCCCCAGCGATCGACCTGAACATGCCTGCAGCTTCGCGCCGCGCTGCGATTATGCGGAAGCCCGCTGTCGCCAGGAACACCCTGCGTTGCGTGAAGTTAAGCCTGAACACCATGTGCGTTGCTTCTTCGCGGAGCAGATCGATACCGACAAATGGCAACCACCGGCTGATCTGGAGCTGCCGCAGCCACCCGTGGCCCCCGGCAGGGCAGACGGCCGGCCTCCCATCCTGAGGCTCGACAGCGTCCGAACCTACTACAAGCAGGCGTCTGGATCTGTGCTGAGCCTGATCGGTCTGGGCCAGAAGCGATATGTGAAGGCCGTAGACAAGGTCAGCCTGGAAGTGCCACCTGGCAAGACTTTGGGCATCGTGGGTGAGTCTGGCTGCGGGAAAAGCACGTTGGCGAAGACCATCTTGGGCCTGGAGACACCGACTGCCGGCAAGGCAGAGTTCCTGGGTTTTGACATTTCTGTACCTGTCTCCCAACGGGACCTGCAATTGATTCAGGAACTGCAGATGGTCTTCCAGAACCCGGATTCAACCTTGAACCCGTCGTTTACCGTCGGCCAGCAGATTGCCCGTCCGCTGAAACGCTTCAAGACTGTGCCGGCGGACCAGGTGTACGACGAGGTGATTCGCCTGCTGCATGCTGTTCGGCTGGACGAAGCCTATTATCATCGGTACCCGCGGCAGTTGAGTGGAGGCGAGAAGCAGCGCGTGGGGATTGCGCGAGCGTTCGCCAGCCGGCCTGACCTGGTTCTGTGTGATGAGCCGGTATCCTCGTTAGACGTGTCCGTGCAGGCAGCAGTCTTGAACTTGCTAATGGACATACAGCAGAGGTATGGCACGACGATGCTGTTCATCGCCCACGACTTGAGTGTCGTGCGCTTCTTTTCCGACTATGTGGCTGTGATGTACCTGGGTCAGATTGTCGAAATCGGCCCCGCTGAAGCCATCTATGCTCCGCCCTATCACCCGTACACTGAAGCGCTTCTTTCGGCAGTACCCATTCCCGATCCGAGAGCGAAACAAAAACACATCCGCCTGAGCGGGACAGTGCCCAGTGCGGTGACCCCCCCCAGCGGTTGCCGGTTTCACACCCGATGCCCGCGCCGGCAGCAACTGCCCGACGCCGGCAAGATCTGCGAATTGGAAGCCCCGCCCTGGCAGGATGCTGGCGGTGACCACCGCATCCTGTGCCACATCCCACTGGAGACACTCCGTCGGGTGGAGCCGGTCGTGACGACAAGCTGAGACGTGATTCCGACATCAAGGAGATTGCCAAGATGCCCGACATCCGCAGCAACGAGCAGGTTTTTGGCAGTGTGCAGTTCCACCGGCTCTCGCGGGACCAGTGCCAGAGGTTGTACTGGGCCTGTCTGGAGATCTTGGAACGCACCGGCGTGCGCCTGTATGACCAGGCGGCGCTGGATCTGCTCAAGAAGGCCGGCGTATCCCCCACCGACGGCAACCGGGTGCGCATCCCGGCCTGGCTTGTCGAGAGGGCCCTGACCACCGTCCCCAAGCGCGTGGTTTTGTGCGACCGGCATGGGAATCGCGTCATGCCCGTGGAAGGTTATCGCAGTTTCTTCGGCCCCGGCTCCGATTGCATGAATATCATTGACCACCGCACGGGTGAGCGACGCAAGCCGGTGTTACAAGACGTGGTGGATGGCATGATCGTGGCCGATGCCCTTCCCCACATCGATTTTGTCATGTCCATGTTTCTGCCTGTAGATGTGCCGCAGGAGGTGGCTGACCGCTACCAGATGGAAGTGATGCTTAACTACACCACCAAGCCTATCGTGTTCGTGTCACCTGACTTCTCCGGCTGTGTGGACGCAGTAGAGATGGCCGAGGCCGTGGTGGGTGGGCCGGAGGCTTTGCGGCAGAATCCGATGGCTGTCTGCTACATCAACGTCACCACTGGCTTGCGCCACAACCAGGAGGCACTGCAAAAGCTGTTATACCTGGCGGACAAGGGACTGCCGGTGATATACGCTCCCTCGTCGCAAGGCGGCGTGACAGCGCCTGTGACGCCGGCTGGAGCCCTGGCGCTGGCCCAGGCCGGGACGTTCGTCGGTCTGGTATTGTCGCAACTCAGGCGAGAGGGCACGCCGGTGATAGTACGTGGCTGGGGGGGCGACATGCTGGACATGCGAACCACGGTCATGCCCTACGCCGACCCCGACAAGCGAGCCATGGGAGCCGATTTCGCCCACTTCCTGGGGCTGCCCATGTTCACCCTGGCCGGCTGCAGCGACTCCAAAGTGGTGGATCAGCAGGCTGCCATCGAAGCTGCACTGACCCTGATGACCGATGTCCTGTGTGGCGGCAACATCATCCACGATCTGGGCTATCTGGAGTCGGGACTGAGTGGATCACTGGCTCAACTTGCGATCTGCGACGAGATTGTTGCCTGGCTGGAGCACTTCGTGGGAGGCGTGGAGATCAGTGACGAGACGCTTGCCCTCGATCTGATCGATGAAGTTGGCCCTGATGGCCAGTTCCTGGATGCCGAGCACACCCTGAAGCACTTTCGCAAGCGCTGGTATCCCAGCCTCTTCGAGCGTGACAATTACAACAACTGGCAGGCCAGAGGTAGCAAAACTCTGGCAGAGCGCGCCGCCGAGCGGGTGGAGGCCATCCTGGCTGAGCACAAGCCGGAGCCGCTGCCCGCAGACGTGGCCAGGGCGGTTCATGCCATTGTTGAGCGGGCAGAGCAGCGTATCGGAGGGTAGGAGTGGACGGCAACGACCTTGCTGCGGCGTTTATTCTGGACACCACCTGGGAGACACTGCCGGCCTCTGTCCAGCGCCGTGCCAGGATGTGCCTGCTGGATGACCTGGCCTCCGTTCTCAGCGGCACCTTGACGCGCGTCAGCCGGATTACTGCCGGCTACGCTGCAGAGCGGATGCCTGGCAACGAGGCCACCATCTTGCTCCACGGCAAGCGTTCCACCGCGCCGGGGGCCACGCTGGCCAACGCGTATGCCGGCAACGCCCTGGACATCGACGACGACATCCGATACGCACGTGGTCATCCCGGTGCACAGGTGTTCCCAGCTGCGTTGGCCGTGGCCGAGAAGATCGGCGCCGGCGGCCAGGCTTTGCTGGAGGCCATGGTGGTCGGCTACGAGATTGCCAGCCGCACCGCCCGCTGCTGGCATGATCACCACGACATCTATCAGGCCTGTGGCTCGTGGGGCTCGGTGGCCTGTGCGGCGGTTGCAGGCCGGCTGATGAACCTGCGCCACGACACGCTGAAACACGCCCTGGGCATCGCCGAGTATCATGCGCCCAACCTGCCAATGATGCGCGACATCGACCAGCCGGCGATGGTCAAACACGGCATCGGCTGGGGGGCCATGAACGGCGTGGTTGCCGCCGAACTCGCTGAACGCGGCTTCACGGGCATCCCCAGCATCCTTGGCTTTGAGCGGTATCATGACTGGGTTGCCACACTGGGCAGCGAATACGTCATGGCAGACGGAGTCGGAATCAAGCGCTGGTGTTCCTGCGGTTGGGGGCATGCCGCTTTTGTGGCGGCGCTCAAAGTGGTCAACGAACATAACATTCGAGTTGAGGAAATTGCGCACGTCAAAGTGCGTACTTTCC
>CAYYSH010000062.1:6493-12442 GCA_964474265.1 uncultured Anaerolineales bacterium | reverse complement strand
GAATCATCCGCTGGGCGAGATCCACAATGCGCACAGGCCGGCCCATATCCAGCATGTAGGTCTCCCCCCCACTGGCGAAAGCACCAGCCTGGATAATGAGGCTGGCAGCCTCCGGGATACTCATGAAATAGCGCGTCATACGCGGATCTGTGACCGTTACTGGCCCTCCGCGCTCAATCTGCCGGCTGAACAAGGGAACGACGCTGCCGCGGCTACCGACTACATTCCCAAACCGCACAACGGCGTACTGGGTCGTGGAACTCTGCTGCATCGCAGCCACCCACATCTCACCTATCCGTTTGCTGGCTCCCATAACGCAACTGGGATTTACTGCCTTATCAGTGGAGATAAAAATAAACCGCTCAACGCGAAAACGATCTGCGAGCTCCGTTAAAATCACTGTACCCAGCACATTAACCCGTATCGCTTCATCGGGATGCATTTCCATCATAGGAACATGCTTATAGGCAGCCGCGTGAAAGATAATCTGTGGCCTGTATTGATTGAAAATGGACTTCATCTTCTGTGCCTGGGTGATGTCGGCCACGATGGGTTGC
Source organism: uncultured Anaerolineales bacterium (assembly GCA_964474265.1). Classification (GTDB taxonomy): domain Bacteria; phylum Chloroflexota; class Anaerolineae; order Epilineales; family JAANWY01; genus CAYYSH01. The sequence goes on along the minus strand of CAYYSH010000062.1, from coordinate 11,885 downwards.
ACTTCGATAGAGGCCGGCTCTCTGGACTTTGACTCAAGCAAGTCCAGATTCAGGTCGTGCAAGGCTGTTTCGTTGTTGTCCACCAGCAGCAGAGCTCGTGGGGTGAATTGCAGTAATTGCCGGCACAACTCCGAACCAATGGATCCGCCGGCACCGGTAACCAGGATCACGCGACCGCTCAAAGCCTGGCGACAGACATCGTGATCGATATCAACCGGATCCCGGTCCAGAAGATCCTCGATGGTCAAATCGCGCAGATCAGGAAAGTGATTGCGGTTGTCGAGCAGATCGTAGAAACGGGGCAAGACTTTTATCTGCGCCGGCGTCTGCTGACAAATCGACACCAGTTCGTCAAAGCTATCGCCGAATGTTGTAGGACTTGCGATAATGATCTGGTCAATCCTGTGCTTCTCGACAATGGCTGGGATGGCCTCGCGTGTCCCCAGGACGCTCAGCCCATGGATTCGGAGCCCAACCTTGCTCTCATCATCATCCACGAAGCCTACTGCCTCGTAGAGAGTCTTCTGGATTGGATCATCCTGCAGATGACAGGCCAGCCGTTGCCCATGATCGCCGGCGCCGACGATCAGCGCTCGCAGCCTGCCGCGCTGGTAGTTCGTGGCACCGTTCCAGTTGCGCAGGGCCGTCGCAAGCAGGATGTGGCGCGAGCGGATACCCAGCATCAGGACGAGAGCGAGCAACCCGCCCAAAACGATCTGGCTGAGAGGCATTGGATGGTCCATCCCGCCGAGGAGGTCAATGGCGCTCAGGAGGAGTGTGGCGGTGCCGGCTGCTTCTACCATCGCCATCACGTCACGACTCGTCGCATAGCGCCAGAGCCGGCCGTAGATACGCCACCCGTAGTTAGCACCGACGTACAACAAGACAGCAGCCGGCATCCAGCGGCCGGACTCATGCAGATACAGATCGGGTATATGGCCGGCAAACCGCACATTGAGTGAAGTATAGAAGGCGACTATTACCAGTAAGCCGTCTATGCAGGACGGCAAAAGATAACGCTTCAGGGGCCGTTTCAGGTAGCGTATCGTTAATGGATGTCGCCAGAATGCACGTAGTTGGCTCATTGGCTGATCTACCCGGCAGCAAGCCTGGCACGGACGTCATCGGCATGCCGATGGATACGCTCCAGTGCCTCACATACTTTAATCACAGTCTCAGTTGCCATGTGAGAGTATAGTGGTAAGCTCAGGATGTCGCCTGCCACCTCATCGGTGACGGGTAGGTGCGGCTGTTGCCGGCGCACCAATTCCACATACGTCGTCTGCTGATGAACCGGCGGCACGTAGTAGGCACGCGTGCTGATACCTTCCTCTTTCAAAGCAACGACCAGGGCGTCTCGACCAACGCCGAACCGATCTGCATCTATGCGAACGGAGAAATCCTTGAAGGATGAGCGATCATAAGCGCGAATTTCCTGGAAACGAATGCCCGGCAGCTCGGCCAGGTGCGACCTGTAACATGCGGCCAGTAAGTTTCGGCGCTGGACATTGAGCTCCAGCATGGCCAGCCCACGCAGCCCCAGAATGGCACTGAACTCCTGCATCCGGGCATTCATACCGGGTAACACGCTGTCATAAGTGCCGTCATTGCCATATTCCCTGCCGATGCGGACTCTCTCAGCCAGGTCATCGTCGTTCGTTGTGACGACTCCCCCCTCACCGGTCACCAGAAGTTTCGTGGGACTTGTACTGAACACCTCGGCGTTGCCGTAGCCACCGAGCGGGACCCCATGATGCAGCGCACCAAAACCGTGGGCAGCATCGAAAATCAGAGCCAGGCCATAGCGCCGGGCTATCGCTTCCAAATCCTCAATCGCAGCCGGGTTGCCAAAGACGTGGACCGCAACGATGGCCGTGGTCCGCCGGGTGATGTGCGCCTCAATCTGCCCCGGATCCAGATTCCAGGTCCGCGGGTCGATATCCACGAATACGGGGGTAGCGCCCTGCCAGAGCAGGGGATGGACGGTGGCCATGAAAGTGAAGCTGGGCACGAGCACTTCGCCCTCCAGCCCCAGACACCGATATACCAGCATCAACCCGGCAGTGCAGCTCGACACGGCAACGGCATGCTTCACGCCCAGGTAATGCGCCACACGTTCCTCAAACAAGTCCAGGTAGTGGCCCTTGGTAAGCATGCCTGTCTCAACGATCTCGCTGATCGAGTCGGCGAGAGCATCCCAGTCCGGCAAGGTCGGGCGCATGAAGGGCAGGCCGGCAGGGAAGGCCGGCTCTCCCCCCAACACCGCCGGCAGATCGCCAGGGAGGGACTCAGCCGGCGATCCACCTTGATTGACTCGACCTCGTGAGATTAAGGGATCGATCACAATTTCACTCATGGTACTCGCCTACTCCTGACAACAGCCCTAATAGATCTCCCCAGTGGAGCATGGTGTTCGAAATCGCACTGCATCCTGTCCCTGTGCTTCACTTGCGATTACCTCACGAAGAGGAACGAACGGGAACGCACTTAGCAAGGCCCTCAGTTTAGCCCAGACCGGCTGCCCGCGCCCCAAATTACGCTTGACTGCCCGCACTCGTAAGTTTAACCACTGGCGAGTAGTACGCGTTGGCACAGGTAAGTCCAGCCACTCTTCCGCTAACTCGTACGGATGGATGTAAAGCACTGCCATCTGACCCTGTCTGTTGAGTTCCCTGATCCCCCATCGGATGAAGCGCACAGGGAAAACGCGCAGGTAACCACCTCCAGCAATGGGCAAGTTCTGCCCCAGGACCCTTGCAGTTGCCAGTGGGAACTCCACCAGGGTGCCATTCAAGGTATTGACCAGATAGGGGTGACGAGGGGCTGCCGGCATGCCATAGCGCGGATGCCGGATTGGAAAAATGCTTGAATCATAGCACAGTCCAGCGGCCGCTATTATCTCAAATGCCCACTGTGATGTGCCATTGAGGGAAAACTCAGCAGCGCGATGCCCCAAAATAGGTTGTTGGGCGAGATCCTCGAGTATGCTGATAGAGCGCAACAAGTCGGCTTCAAATGCTTTGGGGCTCATGCGCGTCACGACACGATGAACCAGCCCGTGTGTCGCCACTTCATGCCCTTCTCGTGTGATTCGTAGCACAAGTTCCGGGAACTGCGCGGCAACGGTCCCCAATACAAAGAAGGTAGCTCGGGTTTGGCACGCAGCCAGAAGGTCAAGAATACGATGAGTATTTACTACGACCTGTTGTGAAGCCGGGACAGAAGATTTCAGGAGTTTGCGATGAGCGAGTTGATACCAATCTTCCACATCAATGGTAATGGCGTTCACGGGCACGCCCCCAGATGATTGTAAGACCGCCGGCTGATAGCCGGCAGTCGCTGTGGCGATTCCGCCGTCCATTAGCTTTAACCTTGATATCCTTCGGCGGGCAACTTCAAGGCAGCCGGCATGGAATAGATATACTCACGCATGCCTGGGTAGGAGCTCAGTTTGAAAGCTGCCCGCTCCTTGATCAGCAGACGCAGAAGGTTAATCCAGAGTTGATTCTTGATGGCTTGCTGATACGGTTGTTTCTGCGAGCGCTTCCGATGGCTTAATAAGGGGAGGAATCCCCGATCTGCAGCAGCTAACAATCGATCATATTCACGTAGCGCTTTGTGAACCAGGAAGAGACCAAAACAAGGCTCCACAGCTCCGATCGGAATATCCAGCGCACGACAGGAGCCGGCCACAGCCTGACATACCTGCTCGACATAGGGACTATCAGTCAGGTACGTTGCACGAAAGACACGCAAATAACTCTCTAGTGAACCACGCCTGGTTACCGGGAAAAGGTAGGTGGTGACAAATTGGAATAAGTCCCAGAGAGGTATGCCAGCCAACTGGCTCCGTTCCCAGTCAACAATGGTCAAATGACGATGCTGCAACCAGACATGCCGGCGGTGAAGATTGCCATGTACTGCAACCAGACCAACTTCCACTTCCCCAATCACTTGCAACCACTCAGCAACCCACCCCTCTATCACACGCGCTTCCTGACCTGAAAGCCCAAAGGTGGCGCAGACTTGGTCTGCCGAACGCTCTAAATCGCGCCACACCTCCGCCGCGGGCTGGGAGATACGGGTAGCATAAGCCATTTGCACAAGCCAATCTGCGAGTCTTGTGAAGTGCTCTGAAGCCCGGTCAACACCAGCGGCAATTGGCTGGCCAGCCGGCGCGGTCGTTACCAGCCAAAACACGCTGTCGAACGATTCGTGCAAGATTGGCCTGGGAAGCGACGTTCTCAACCGCTCAGGCAGATGCCGATGGAAATAATTTAGCATTCTCTCCTCGTGTTGCAGACGCGAGACCGTGCCCGGTTCCCGGGCTACTTTGGCTGCCAGGCAAGGTTCACGGTCTCGGTCGGCAAAGATCAGGAACGATGCATAGCCATCGCCCACCTCAGTCCGAATACCAAGAAAACTGAAACGGTCGGGCCGTGCCCGCTCAATTGGCAGATTCGCCCATCGGTCCAGTAGTGTCTGTCTGAGCTGAGGCACCATTGTCTATACTAAACCTTTTGCGCAATGATGCTAAACCCGGGCACCACGTAGCGGGCCAACCCTGCCAGGGATAGATTCCGGGCCAGACGGACGCCGGCATCGGCCACCCGATAAGCCCTCCGATACTCACGCGCACGCTCTGGCGTCCCCTGCGCGAAGAAGGCCCACAGATGAGTCAGAAAGTACTCGAATGCGCGGCTCTCATCCAAAGGAATGTAGAAATGAGGATGTCTGTACTGAGGCAAGTCTCCGTAAAACTGAATATGATTGAAGCCGCTCTCTGTCAACAGCCGTCGATACCCCCATATCGAATACTGATAAGTGCGGAACGGCTTGCCAGTGCGCCAATAAGACACCCAGTCGGCCAGCCGGCGAGGCAGGAGACCAATAAAAGGGACTCCGTTGTGATCTGGACGCCCCATCAAGTAGTCGTAACCGAGGCGGTTTTCAATGCCGATATAGAGGTATCCCCCCGGCTTCAGCAGGGTCGCCAGATTTCGCAAAGCCCTGAGTTGTGCAGTGCGCGGCGGCAACTCAGGGTACGACTCTCCCAGCCACTCCAGCACCCCTACCAGCACCACCAGATCAAAATAACCATCAGAAAATGGAAACGTGAGAGTGTCACCGCCGTGAATAGGATACACGTTATCAATGCCTTGCTGGCGGCACCGGATGTCCAGGAACTGGACACGTTCCCATGTTGCATCCATTGCCACTACCTGGCCACAAAGGTCAGCCAACGCCAGCGAAACCGCCCCCCAGCCACATCCGAAGTCCAGCACACGAGTATCACTCGACAAGGGGAGTAAGTACTTCCAATCCGCGCGCCTTTCGTCACCGACGGTAGCATGCACCTCTGTACCAGAGGGATTTAGCACGTCGTAGATAG
>CAYYSH010000062.1:0-6483 GCA_964474265.1 uncultured Anaerolineales bacterium | reverse complement strand
AGTACGAGCCACATTGAGCAACCGCTGCATATCCGCGCGCGGGATTTCATTCCAGTAGAAGTCGCGCTTGGCAAAACTCGGTATGCCTTCACGCAAGGGATAGCAAGTAAAACAACCGGAACATCTCAAACCGCGCGCTGTATGCTCCAGCACACTCTTGCAAGAGAGGCAGACGAACTCCAAACCCTGGTCCATAGCCGGCTATTGCTCCTGTGAAGATGCGTACCAGGCGCTCCCCTTCCCGTGAAAGTAAAGTCCCGATTGATCAAATACGGCCCTGACGGTTCGCAACATGATGCGTAGATCGAGAGAGAATGAGCAGTGGTCCACATACCACACGTCAAGCTCGATTTTCTCTTCCCAGGAGAGCGCATTCCGTCCATTCACTTGAGCCCACCCGGTGATACCGGGACGGACGTCCAGGCGGCGTCGCTGATGCGCGTTGTATCGTTCAATCTGGTAAAGCAGAGCCGGCCGCGGCCCAATCAAACTCATCTCCCCCCTCACCACATTGATGAGTTGTGGCAGTTCATCCAGACTGAGCCGGCGAAGCCAATACCCCACGCGAGTGATACGTGGGTCGTCAGCCCGTTGGTAGCCACGGACCGGGCCAGACGCGACATACATCGTTCGGAATTTGAAAATGCGAAATGGGATGCCGTCCTTGCCGGCCCGCTCCTGTCTGAAGAAGACAGGCCCCGGCGAATCAAGTCGAACGAACACGCCGATGATCAGAAACAGAGGTGCCAGCACGATCAGGCCAAGCCCTGCACACAGAACGTCAATCGCGCGCTTAAGCCGATGGTAATTCACGAGGTTTCGCTTCATGAGGCCCCCCTCTCCTCTTCTCCTGTAGAACACTATCCAACGCACTTGCCAGGCGCGCGGCAAGATGCGAACGCAAGTAGTGCTCTATGACGTAGGACCGCCCGTTGACACCGTACCGCTGCCGCGCCTCGGGATCATCACGCAGTTCCAGGAGCGCTGCAGCAAGGCTTATCTCGTCTTCAGGCGGAATGATGAGGCCGGCATTGGCCGTCTCAACTAACATCTGTGCTTCACCAGGCGGTACGGCGGCAATCACTGGCCGCGCAGCAGCCATGTAGTCGAATAGCTTGTTGGGTAAGTGCATTTTGAAGAAACTATCTTTCTTCACGGGCATGAGGCCCACATCCGCTGCTGTGATAAAATTCGGTATCAGGCGCTTAGGTTGCGAGGGAATAAAAGAAACGTTCGTGAGCTTCAGTTCCCGAACCAACGCTTCCAACTGAGGTTTGACCTCGCCATCGCCGAGAAAGACGAACAGTATGTCCTGGTAATCGGCCAGCGCCGCGGCCGCCCGGACGATGGCATGGAGACCATCGCTGCGTGCCAGGGTGCCCGCGTATAGCGCCACAAAACGGTCACCCCACCCGTGCTCCTGGCGAATCGTCGAGGCTGCGTCGGGTGAGAGTGTCGCAAACAGGTCGTCGTCTACACCATTGGGTACGAGCACGATCTTTGAGGCCGGCGTACCAGCCTCGATGATGCCCTGGCGGATTCCTTCAGTAACGGCGATGACCCGCTCAGCCCGCTGATAGAGAAACCGGGCCAGGCGCATGGCCAGCCAAATCAATACCGGACTGCGTAGAGCCCCCATGACCACCGCAGTCTCTGGCCACAGATCGCGCACTTCAAGCACGAAGGGAGCACGTTTGAGCCGACTCAGCACGTAGCCGGCCACGCCTACGAAGAGAGACGGCGAAGACGCAAAAACCAGGTCGCATGACGATGCCTTGAGGCCGGCGATAATTGCATATATCATAAATGAGAGATAGTTAAGCATCCGGGTTCGAAAGTCCGCGCCGTAGTTAGGATAAGCGTAAGTCTTGTAAATCGTCAGGTCGCCCTCCTGCTCGCACGCAATTTTGGTATTTTGGTATTCAGGCGGGATGACGCGCAGCCGGTTCTTGACGTAGGAAGTAATTAGCGTTACCTGATATCCATGCTTCTGTAGGTTGCGAATGTGCTGGTAATGCCGGCTGGCACCAGGTTGATCGCTGCTGGCATAATATTGGGTTATGTAGAGCAACCGCTTCATTCTTCAGCCCCCAGTCCGTTCCCTGAGATTGGAGCCTGCCAACTTGATCTCATTTGTTCCCCACGATCATGCAGGGACAGAACATTGCAGGTACTCTGCTGCTTTCAACGGCCCAACGTTCATTAGCAGATCCAACACGGAAAGTCCGGGTATGAACTCTCCATACAACTGAGGGTAAACAGGGTGATGGAATTCCTGAAATCGAACTGTGATTCCTGCCCGCTCGAAACTCTCTATGTCCAAATAACTGCGCCCACTCGACCCAGACAAGTAGACGTTCCCTCCCACTTGCCTAACGAGCCGGAGCAAAAGCTCTGAACCGCTACCCTCAACAGATAAAGAGGATGCACTCACTAACTCGGCCTGGAGTCTCAACTGACGCATCACCTCTTCGATCAAAGGTCGATTGAAGTCAACCAGGAAAGTCCAGCTCTTTTCGTACCAGGGTTGCAGCCAGGCCAACACCGCTTCATAGTACGGCGCACGTTGATAATTGGTACGCAGGGCTGCAAGGTGAACCCTTTGCCAGCGACTCTTGTTGTTGATCTGTACGTCGCACGTTAGCTGGCCAGAACGCCCCTTAGTCAAGACTGGAACGGTCAGCCATTGCTCGCCCTGCGCTGATTTGATCTTGACACGGTTTTGAAATCCGTTCTTAGTAAAAGGCACATTGTCGAGAAGAATAAACACATCAGCCAAGGCCATTTTGTGAAAGAAACCCATCCATGGGAGGAAATTGGGCTGGTGAATAGTGACTACGCGAGTCTGGGACATAATCGGTGACCATCCTTTGACTATAGCCGGCCATCAAGAACCCAGCGAATCACTTCGAAAGCCTCAGCATACTCAGCCCCTATCTGGATTCCCCGCGCCCTGGCCAGACTCCGAATGAAGTCGCCGTTTGCATACCGCCGGCCACGCTGCGAGACGTAGCAGGAAAGGGCTTTTATCTTGCTCTCTATATGCCGTTCTTCGAGGAAAACGAAAGCTGTGGTGTTAAAGGTCATGTTGTTCCACGGCAATTCGTAGCCAAGAATGGTCGTGGTCTTGAAGGCTCGCAACCCTTCAGAGGCCACTGTTATGTGATCTTGATGGATGTCGTGAAAAGCCGGAAGCAGGACCAGGTTAGGCCTCAGCTCATGCTGCAGCCGAACCAGGTCTTCGAGAATAGCCTGCCGATGGAGAGGGAAGTCACGCACCTCGTAATCGAAAATGAGCAAGTTCTCCGGCGGAATTCCAAGGATTCCCGTAGCTTCTCTCACTTCGTGACGAAGCACATCCCTTGGCATACCTGCCGGCACCGACTTCTCAGCGGCAGAGAAGGCAACGTAGTATACGTCATCCCCACCCTCCACCAGCTTGGCTATTGTTCCCCCACATCCCAGTTCACCATCATCAGTGTGTGGTGCCAAGATAAGAACGCGCTGAAACACGTTCTGCGCACCTTTACCGCTCCTGGTTTGTAGAACCCCGCTCCTCCTCATTTGGTTGATTACTCCCTTGCTATGGAATACTCCCTGCTTGGCTTAAGTTCCTGGCCATCTTGAACAGCGCAGTACAGTCCCAGCAATTTTTCCTGTTCCGTATTCCACTGATAAGCTCTCAGAACAGCCTCACGGCCACGAGCACCTAACTTCACGGCCTGGTTCTCGTGGGTGAGCAAGTAAACTATAGCATCCGCATAGTCCCTTGGACTGGACGGCTCTACAAGACATCCACACTCAACAGCACCCAGGATACGCCGAGTAATGGGTATATCCCCCGCCACGACGGGAATCCCGGCTGCCATATACTCAAGCATTTTTGTGGGTAATCCTCCCTGATACTGCACCACCGGCTGTATGGCTACCAGACCGACTCGAGCTCGAGCCACCCAGCGGAGTGCCTCCGGATAGGCGACCTCACCCACTAAGGTAACCGCATCTCCTATCCCGAGCTGAGCAATGCGATCTCGTATCTTTTGCTCATATGGTCGATGGTTAAAAGGGCCAACTAGCCATAGCCTGGCTTCTGAAACTGTCTTCAGAACCCAACTGAACGCCTCTATCATCACATCACATCCACGAGTTCGCGCATGAGCGCCGACGTGCACCACCGCTTTGTCTTGAGGATTCGCTTCTCGGATTGGAATACCTTCAACAAGAGGGAAGTTTCTTACAAGAACCAAAGGTCTACCTGTATCCCTGAAAGTCTCCAATTGGCTGTCATCCACCACTATTATCGCAGTCGTCAAGCGTGCCAGAGCCGGCTCTAGCACCGCCACCAGACGACTCAAGGGCCGGCGAAGCGGTCTGGGCAGCCACGGCTTTGTCAGCATTGCCGCGGCATTGCGCTCATGACAGTCGTAAATGAGCTTCCGCGGGCGGAAGAAAGGCGCAATAAGCAGCAGATCCGGGTCGTGGAAATGAACGATGTCCGGATCCAGGTGCCTGACAGCCTGAATAATTTCGCGCCAGACGCGGCTTCGCTGCCGCCGGCGTGTAGGGCGCGAAATCCCCAGCACCCGAATGCCTTCTACAACTTCCTCTTTCTTTATGGCCGCCGGCGCCACAACCGTGACATCATAGCCGGCTCTGGCCAGAGATCGACACTCTTTGTAGAATATGCGAACATCAAAGGGAGAGTGTCCTGAAGTTATATGACAGACTTTCATAACACCGTTTCTTCCTGGCTTTCAGTCATCTGATGGCAACTCCTGCAAACAATCGCAGGGCGCGGTTATCGTTTAAGCCCCCATTTATTGTGCGTTAAAAGGGCAAAGCGACATCCCAATAGACTCAGCCAGAGCGGATCTGGCTTGACTCTCCATTCTAGATTTAAGATCAGTTGCCAAGCACTATGCGAGCTCAACCGAGGAACCTGTATTGCCAAGCCCGTAGCGATGGCATTACTCTGCGGTACATGGCTCGCCCCAACGTAGCCCGCCAAGACAGGCTCTTGTATGCGTAGCAAAATGGCCGTAGTTGACAGCCGAACGTCTCCTTGAAACGGGCGATGCTTGGCATGTTGGCACCCAACATGTCATAGGTCCGGTAGTCGTGACTGGCTGCCCACTCGATCAACGTCCAGTGAATAAGGTTGTTGGGTCGCATTGACAGGCCGGCCCGATAGGCAGCACCATCCCAATAGTAGGCCTTGTCTTCGAACAGCAAGAAGATAGCCCCTGCAATCGTCCTGCCTGCATGTCTGGCCAGCAGTACTTTCATTCGGTCTTTGTCTTTCAGCGTGTCCCACACGATTCCTAACTGTTGTGCCGAAAGTGGCGGCAGTCGATTTGACTTGCGGTACGTGTCCTTAGCCAGTTCGTAGTAATCTTCCAAAAAGTCTTTCCGATCGGGCTCGATTACTTCGACCCCACTCCGCTGCGCCTTGCGGACTGCTCTACGGCAAGTGCTTTTCAGTCCTTCCCAGAGCTGGTCTATAGGCCGGTCCAGAGCCAGGACGTAGGTTTGCTTCTCTTCCACGTGGTAACCCTGCTTGCCTAGAGCCTGTACCGCCGACAGGTGAGGATAGCGGATTTCGGTATAATCAATCCTTTCCCGACGGAGCAGCACATCAAAGGCAGTAAGTACGGTATTTTGTAGCGAGATGTCTACTAGCGGCCCACCGTAGTACGTTGCCCAACCACCCAGCGGCGAGGCCAGGACACGCAGAATTCCCTTGCGAGCCCGGAAGGCCGGGAAGACGCCCACCATTTGACCATCTCGGAATACACCCAACAGTAGCTTTTCGATACCAAACAATCGTTCAATTGTCACCATCCAATCGTAGGTGTGGAAGACCGTCCCATCCGCGAAACGCGCTACGGTTTGATCCCAGCTTTGGAACTCACTGTCAGCCAGCCGCCTCAGCTCGAGCATCATCACTGCTTTCTTCTTCCCTCGCAGGCAATCCCAGGATGTCTCTTACCTGCAAACACAATTCGAATGCGCCGGACGATCTCGGATGCAGGCGTTTCCCAGTCTATTGAGCCAACCTCCCCGTTTATCGGTGGGAAACACGAAGCCTCCGCGTGATCTTGGAAAATGCGTGACGCCGTCCCGTCTCGAACGCCTTGTACCGCTTTCACCAACAACCGCGTCCTGGATGATGATATCGCCGGTATCTACGCCGGCGTCCACGTAATGGACAGTTACCCCGGTCGACGTTTCCCCCTTGACCAAAACCCAGAAATGTGGATGTGCCCCTCGGTATTTCGGCAACAGGGACGGGTGAACATTAATACAACCGAAGCGGGGCAGCTTGATGATCTCCTCAGGAATGATTAGATTAAAGGAGAACAGCACGATCAAGTCAGGATTAAGGTCAGCCAGCCGGCGCACGAAAGCCGGGTCTTGCATCGTGTTAGCCTGGTAAACTGGAATGCGGTGGACAACCCTAACCTCGAGGATCACCCAAGGTTT
>CAYYSH010000061.1:0-12603 GCA_964474265.1 uncultured Anaerolineales bacterium | reverse complement strand
ACGCCGTCGCTGTTCCAGTCCGTCTTGCCCGTCCAGAGTCCTTTGTACCCATCAGCGCCCAGGGTGCCGATGAGGACTGTCTCGAAGAGGTGGGTGGAAGCCCAGATGCCGTTGTCTCCAAGGGCAAGCGGGGTAATGCCGGCTGCCTCGAGCTTCCCGGCGACGTCGAAGAACTCATCAAATGTGGTTGGTGCTGTCAGTCCCTGTGCTTCGAAAACCTTCTTGTTGTACCACAACACATTGGCCCGGTGGATGTTGGCCGGCACTGACCAGGGGTGACCGTCGTAAGACACGATTTCCAGAACCCCGGGCGGGAAGACGTCATTCCACCCCTCGGACTCGTAGAGATCGTCCAGCGGCTCCATGAATCCGGTGGTCACCCAGGTGTCGATGAGCTCATGCCCCATGTGTACCTGGAAGGAGTCAGGTGGGTCGCCGCCCAGCATTCGGGTCTTCAGCACGGCTTTGGCGTTGGAACCAGCCCCGCCGGCCACGGTTGCGTTGATGATTTCTACGCCAGGGTGCTCTTTCTTGTAGATCTCATACAGATTCTGAAGGCCGGCAGCTTCGCCGCCCGTGGTCCACCAACTGAAGATTTCGAGCTGGTTCTCAGCGGCCGCCGGCGCTTCCTCTTTCGCAGGTGGCGCCTGGGGCTGCGGGGTGGGCGCTACACATGCCGCCAGCGCCAGCCCGATTACAAGCAGCAATCCGACTGTCAGGTACAAACTTCGCTGTCGGAACATCTCTTCATCCTCCTGTTGTCAATCGAGTATACGATCTTAGAGCTAGCAGAGTATTGTCTGTGGGGTCACTGGCAGATGGGTACGCTCGTCGTCGAAGCACCACCTCCTCTGTGGAAGCAAATCAGTGTGTAGCCCGGTGGACATCAACAGGTGGTATCCCTGAGCAAAGTGGCGGCAAGCAGGTTCGCATTGTCATTATAATCGCTGAAGCATTAGAATGCAAGAGCAATTACTGGTTTGGTACCGCTTTTTCAGCGTCGGTCGTTTTCGGCGTGCCATTCACGGTGTCCGCACTGCCTGCGTAACTCTTTGGGTGAGCAACGCGTCCAATAGTACGAGCCGGGTAGCAGCGGGCTTGGGCAGGGACCGCTGTGAACCGGCTTTATTATTTGAATTTGATGTGGATGATGTCACCATCACGGACAATGTAGCCCCGTCCCTCTGTGCGAACCCACCCCTGGTCTCGTGCTGCACTGTATGAGCCGGCCTTCACCAAATCTTGCCACGAAATCACTTCCGCCCGAATAAACCCGCGTTGCATGTCACTGTGGATCTTGCCGGCGGCTTCCACGACCGGGGTACCCTTCGTCACCGTCCAGGCACGAACCTCATGTCCGCCGGTGATGGTGAAGAATGTCACCAGGTTGAGCAAGCGATAGCCGGCCTCGATCAGCCGGAGCAGGCCAGGTGCTGTCAGCCCTAACGCCGCCCGATACCCTGCTGCTTCATCTTCGGGCCACGCCAATAACTCTGCTTCGATTTCTGCGGACAAAACGACGCACTGCGCTCCCTCATCTGCCGCAATCTGGCACACCTTCTGAGCCATGTCACCACCGTTGGGCAGCTCGTCTTCCCCAACATTGGCCACGTAGAGTACGGGCTTGTCTGTCAGGAGATTCAGGTCGCGTAGCATCGCTCGCTCGTCAGGTGTCAGTTCAAGCCTGCGCACGGGCCGGCCTGCGGCCAGGCCGGCGTGCACGCGTTCGAGAAGTGTGGCCTCGACTGCCACATCCTTCGGGTGAGCCTTTGCCAGCGAAGCCAGTTTCTCTTGCCGGCGCTCTACAGTGGCCATGTCGGCCAGGGTGAGCTCCAGATTGAGGATCTCGATGTCGGTTTCAGGGTCCACAGCGCCGGCCGGGTGGGGTACATCTTGATTGAGGAAGCAACGAACCACCATGACGATGGCATCTACCGTGCGGATGTGCCCCAGGAACTGATTGCCAAGGCCCTCTCCCCGATGGGCTCCTTTCACCAGGCCGGCAATGTCCATGAACTCGATGGTGGTGGGCACTATTCTCTCGGGTTGGACGATTTCGGCAATCTCATCCAGGCGCGGATCGGGCACAGCCACGACACCGACATTGGGATCGATAGTCGTGAAAGGGTAAGCGGCTGTGGGGACCGCTGCCTGAGTTAGGGCGTTGAAGAGGGTTGATTTGCCGGCGTTGGGCAGACCGACGATTCCGATTTGTAGGGCCATAGCATCGTAGAAGCTGAGTTACTGATTATCGTGGTGGTACCTCGTCTCGGAAAACCGAGGCAAGCATCTGATCAACCGGGGCGTATTGATCGGTGAGGGTTACCACGCGACCCTCGGAAAGAAGTTCGTCGATTTCCGGTTCGGTTAGTGCCTGGCGAGCAAACAGCGGATCGCCGTCGCCACCGTCTATGTCTGCCAGGGCTGCCAGGTTCACGGGGGCGTCCGTCGCAACCAACACGAAGGTGCTGCGAGGTGAGGCGCGCCAGCCGGCGAAGGTCGGCGCCACGTAGACATAGTCAAACGTCTGACGCAGCGTGTGGATGTAGGCACGCAGAAACTCTCCACTCGGACCATCGATCATGTTGACTGCGTACAGGCCATCGTGGGCAAGCCAGGCCTTCACCAGATCATTGAAGCCCTTCGTCGTCAGGTGGTAAGGCACAGAGTAGTCGTTGAAGGCATCTCCCAGGATCAAATCGTATTGCTCTGTCGGAGAGTTCTTCAAGAACAGCCGTGCGTCCTCGTTGTAGGTGACAATGCGCGTGTTGGGGGCCAGACCCAACAGGTCGTAGGCCACCCGGGTGACGCCGGGGTCGATTTCGATCACATCCAGTTGGCTCTTCGGATAGACGGCCTCCATGTATTTGGGGAATGTGTAGCCGCCTCCGCCTATGAATAGTGCCTTCAGGTTCTCACGTTGCCGGGCTTTGTAGGCGGTCAGCTCGGCATACATTTTCTCGTAGCCGTAGACCAGCCGGGTTGGATCATCTAGAGATGTGTAGCTGTGTACCAGGCGGTCGAGGACCAGTACCCGCACGGGTTTGCCGTCGCGTTCCTCCTCATAGACTTTGATGCAAAAGTAGTTGGTTTCTCGTAAGCAGGGGCCCCAGGCCCAAGGCTGGTGCCACAGAATGGCGGATCCCGCGGCAATCAGGGCCGCCGGCACAATCAGCAGTCGGCGGTGGTTGCCCACGGTGAGAAGCAGTCCCAACATCAGGAGGATCACCGACACGCCCCAGACAATCCGATGGGTCCCAAACCAGGCGATGAGTACGAAGCCGGTAGCGAAGGTGCCAGCAATGCTCCCTACAGCCGAGGAGGCGTAAATTCGGCCCACTGTGCTCCCTGTCTCGGCCAGGTCTCGCACGGCCAGCTTCACAACAATTGGTGAAATGGCGCCAAGTATGGCGCTGGGTACGAAGAAGACGGCACTGGTCAGGACCAGGATTTCCAATACGATAGGCCACGCGCCCGGCAGGTGGCCGCCAAGGAGGTTGATGGTGAGCAGTATGCTCAGGCTGGCCAGGCCGGCCAGGATGAAGATGCCTCCCAGCAGCGGTACGGACGCCTTGCGGTCTGCGATCTCGCCGCCAAGGAAGTTGCCGGCGCTGATGCCGGCCAGAACCACACCGATGACGCTGGTCCACGTATAGAGTGACACACCAACATACGGGGCAATCATCCGGCCCGCCACCAGCTCGATGATCATGATGCATGCGCTGGATAGGAACACGATGAGGTTAGGACGCCACAACCAGGTGTGCATCGCTTGCGATACCGCCGGCTCAACGCGCTGACCATCAGATGAAATGTCAACCGTGTGATCAGTGGCGCTCTGGGGTGGCAACTCGTGTGTGTTCATCAGCCTACAAAACAGGAACGCCAACCATAAGGCTGGCGTGAATTGGCGAAGCATCGTAACCAGCTATGCAATTATAGTGTCAACATAGCCGCAGGTCAATCGGCTTTCAGCGCAGGTGCGTGGGAGGTGGGCGATGACGAAGTTCGAATGCCGAGAATGGTTTGTGTCGGCTTACGGGAGCTATGGTAGTCCCCGAACGAGCATCACGGCCAGGGCAATGACGACCAACCCTGACAGAAGGTTAAGTCGTGCTAGCAAGGTTGTCTGCCGGCGGAGTCGTTGCACCTCGGCTGGGTTTGCTCCGGGGTTAGCCTGGGCTTCCATTAGCTGTGTGGCTCGTGGACCAAGCACAAAGTCGTGCCAGGCGCTGTTTAACAGCATGATCAGCACAATTGCGAGCTTAACGGCCAGGATCTGTCCCCACGAACTGTGCCAAAATTGGCTGGATGTCAGGCTTTCCCATCGCACACCTCGATACCACAGGTTCATGACGCCGCTCACGAGCAGCAGGCCAATACAGATCCAGCCGATGTCTCGGAAGCGCCGGCCCATCAGTCGCACCAGCCGGCCAGCAGCCCCTGGTGCGTCCATAGTTCGCACGATGGGCAACGCAATCAGCGTTAAGAACAACATGCCACCGATCCAGATGATGGCGGCCAGGATATGGGTGTAGACTGAAATCAGATAGATGGCTCGCATGGTACCTTTTTAGACTCCAGAGTTCTGTAGATGTGAGTACCGGGTTGAGTCACTTGCCTGCCATGTGGTTCATCAGTTCTTTCACTGGAAAATCTATGCAAAGTGGTGTAGCCGGCAAACTCGTACATAAGTTTAGCATTTTTAAGACCGGCATTCTTTGACCTGGCGCAAATAGCTTCCATTTGCGTCCCTTCCCCGTCTCTGATAGAATGAGGTCACAAGTCGGAGATGGACGGGAACGTACCTGGAATCGTACGATGAGTTTCTTGCGCTTCGGGGATGACACAACAGAAGCAAACTTGCGACGTGCTCTTGTGGAGGCTGGCCGGCTGGCCTATGAGCGTGGTCTCATTGCCGCCAACGACGGCAATTTGTCGGCGCGTCTGGATTCAGAGCGCATCCTGATCACGCCGGCAGGGTTGTGCAAGGGTCGGCTTTCACCCAACGACATGCTGATATTAAACATGGATGGTGAGGTGGTGGTGCCGGCCACCGATGCGCGCTTGAGACCCTCTTCGGAGACGCCGATGCACCTGGAGGTTTACCGCCGGCGGCCAGATGTGCGAGCGGTGATTCATGCGCACCCGACTTTTGCGACTGCTCTGACAGTGGCGGGCCGGTCTCTGCCGGCGGATGTCTTGCCAGAACTTGTACTCTCCCTCGGCGAGGTGCCGGTGACCGAATATGCTACGCCCGGTTCCGATGAAGATGCTACAGCAATTCGCGACTTGATTGGTAATCACCAGGCCATTCTGCTTCGTCAGCATGGCAGCCTCACCGTTGGAGCACATCTGGAAGACGCCCTCATTGCGCTGGAACACCTGGAGCACGCTGCTCAGGTGATTGTCCTGGCTGAAATGCTTGGCCAAGTGACGACCTTAACCCCCGAGGCTGTAAAGCGGCTTCGGGCAATGCGGGTGAGCTGAAGGGCCTGCAAGCGGCCTGAATCCAGGCGGCAGCACCGTGTGTGCATTGGTACCGTGTCGCGTGGGAGACGGGGCCGTCTGGGGCTTGATGTCGTGTAGGAAGTTGTTGTATAATTAGCTTAGTGTTGACAGGCTGCGCTTTGATCCATTGCGAAGGCGGGTTCTGTTGACCATCTCAGCCCGGGACTCGCGTGGAGTCGCCTAATGACTGAACTAATTGCCACAAAACTCGTCCCCCCGCGACGCCGGCCTGATCTCTTAGACCGCCCCCGTCTATTAGATCGTCTGCTCGAGCATGCACATCGACGCCTGATCGTTGTGTCCGCGCCGGCCGGTTACGGCAAGACATCCCTCCTGGTTGACTTCACACATCGGCTTGATGGTCTGGTGTGTTGGTACACCGTGACCGAGTCGGATCACAACTTGTGGACATTTGCCAGGTACGTTGTAGGAGCGATTCGACAGCAGGTCGCGACATTTGGGGAACGCTCACTGCAACTTATTGACAGCGAGGTAGCTGATCCAGACGCGCTCGTGGCCACGCTGGTAAATGAGCTTCATACATTGGGAATGCATCTGTGGCTTGTCATCGATGATTTTCATCTGATTGAAGGCTCACAGGCAGTTAAGCGCTTTTTGGCCTCCCTCATCCCACTTCTGCCGGCTGATTGTCACCTGGTAATCGCCACTCGCACGATCCCTGATCTTGGAGCAGAGCTACTCGCCCGCCTGGCTGCGAGCCGGGAGGTTTTCGGCCTGGGGCGCGAAGCCCTTCGCTTTACGCCTGAAGAGATCCTGACGTTCCTGCGTGAGATCTACAATCGCGAAATCTCGCTGGAAAGAGCACAGGAGCTGGCGGACGCGTCTGAGGGCTGGATAACAGCGATCATCTTGACCAGCCAGGCCGGCGATCCACTGGAGGGCATCACTCGTGCTCGGGGTGCTGAGGGTCCTCTGTATGATTATCTGGCAGCAGAGGTCTTGTCTCAACTGTCATCCCGCCTTCGTACGTTCTTACTCGAGAGCTCCGTGCTGCATGAGATGGAGCCCTCAGTGTTGAACGCTCTGCTCAACATCAACAATGCTGGCGCAATTTTGGACTCGCTTGAACAGCAAAATGTGTTTGTGACGCGCCTGGAGGATCACGCCGATATCAGTCGCCCGCTGGAGACGCCTCGCACGTGGTATCGGTACCACTCTCTCTTCCGGGAGTTTCTCAACGCACGCTTGCGAGAGGTCAACCCGCAGCGGTATTGGGACCTGCACGAACGAGCGGCGCGGGTATTGACGGAGGCCGGCTACGGTGATCAGGCGATTGACTACTTTATCAAGGCCGGCGCCTATGAAGAGGCAGCGCACATCATCGAAGAGCAGACCCGGGCCGAATACACGACCAGCCAGGCAGATCGCCTCTCGCGGTGGATTGATAGTCTGCCCAGTGAGGTGCTGGAGCGACATCCCAGGCTGTTGCGTTTCCGGGCCAAGTCATGTCTTGACCGAGACGGTAATCCAGTCCGCGCAGTTCAACTCTGTGATCTGGCTGAGAAGATCCTGCGGAAGGAACACAGACCGATTGAGCTTGCCTGGGTCATGTTAGATAAGGCAGTCGCTTTGAGGATCCAGGGAGAGTTGCATGCGGTCATCGAGCATTGCCAGAAGGCTCTGACGCTGGTGTCTCTTGAAGAGCCGACCGTTGTTGCGGAAGCCGAGCGCAACATCGGGTTGGCAAAAGTAGAACTGGGGCAGATTGAAGAGGGTGTCGTCGCATTGCGCACTGCCCTGGACCTGTGGCAGCAGGCCGGCAATCGACTCAACTGCGCTGTGCTCCACAACGACCTGGGCAACAGCCTGCGCTTGATGGGCAACCTGACGGCATCTGATCTGCATTTCCGGAAGGCGTTGGAGATTTTTGACGAACTCAACGACGTGAGTCGTGCTGTCCTAACGTTGAATAATCTGGCGCTGGTCTATCACCATCACGGCAAGCTTAACCAGGCGCTAAAGCAATATCAGCTTGCCCTGGAGCGTGCCCGCGCGTCGGGCAGCCGGCGCTATGGCGCTTACGTTCTGATCGGGATAGGCGATGTCTACCGGGATCTGGGACGCTACACGGCCGCTGTTGAGGTTTACAAGCAGGGACTCATGGATGCTCGGCGTGTCGGGGATGCCTTTCTTGGGGCGTATGCTCTAGATGCCCTGGGTTTTACCTATCACCTGATGGGTAATACACGGGATGGCATTGCCCTGGTGCACCGTGCTTACGAAGACGCTCGCGAGCGAGGCGCAGAGTACGAGATGGCACTGTATCAATTGACTATGGGCGCCATCGCGCATGAGCAGGGGTTTTTAGATGAGGCTACGTCCCGGCTCAAGCACGCTATCGCGTATTTTGAGCGAGGACATCTCGCGGAGCTCGCCAAAGCGAACTTGCATCTGGCACAGACCCATCATCTTGCGTATCGTCCCCAGGAAATGCGTGAATGTATCCGCGCTACAGAGTTATGCCTATTCCGCCTGGGTTACGATGGTTTCATTCTATCGACGACGCTGAGGACCGCCGGCGCTATCAATGCAGCGGCAGACACCAGCCCATATTTGAAGGACTTGCTTGCCCAGGCCGAGGCGAAGCTCGGGCCGGTGCCGGAAGTAGCACAGCGGCCACCAAGCCCGCCATTGCGAGTTCACGTCCTGGGGAAGCCACGCGTCTTTCTGGGCGATGCACCTCTAGCAAATGAGGACTGGAGTCGTGTGCGGACACAAGAGCTCTTTTTCTACCTCTTGACACACCCCCACCATACGACCCACCAAATCGGTGCCGCGCTGTGGCCAGAGTTGTCAGGAGCCCGGATGCGGAATAATGTTTACGTGACCATGTCGTATCTCCGTGCTGCGCTTGGTGACGCCGGCACCGTGGTCAGTGAGGATGGCCGCTATTCCCTGCGGGTGGCCCAACTCTGGGTGGACGCCGATCAATTCCGCGAAGCCATTGAGATGGCCCGGAGCAGCCCGGACGCCGAAACTGAAATCCGACATCTGGAGCGGGCAGTGAGCCTGTATCAAGGTGATTTCCTGTCCGATTTCCAGGTCACTTCGGATGACGCGTGGATCCGTAGAGAACGCGCTGATCTCCGCGCGTTGTATGAGCGCGCTCTCGACCGAATTATCGAGTACTGGACTGCCCAGGGAAATAACCAGCGAGCCCATCAATATCGCCAACTTCGAGCCGGCACAACACAGCCTCAGCATCAAGATCCTGCTACTTAGAACCGATGCCGGCTGTGGCTGGGAAGAATCGCGCTGGATTCAGAGGCCGGGTGACCGTACAGTCCCCCGGCCTCTGAGGTTGTGTCTGCATACCCGCGCAACTGACGAAGGGCTGCAGGCCCCTTCTGCGACCTATGGTTGGGTGGAGGGGTAAGTCACCAGCGGGAAGTGTCATCTCCTGGCACCTATCCTCGTCCCGTGTTCATCGCTCTTCCTGATACCTGTTCCAGCACGGTGGCGACGTATTTTGCCCTCGCTAAGTGTTCGCTAAGGCCATTTGGCTATAATCTAAGATAATGAATGCCAAACTGGCCAGAACGAACTGGTTGAGAGCTCTCGCTAAGTGTTCGCTAAGGTCGGTTGGCTATAATTGAGAGCAGAATCGACCGAGTACATGCAGAAAGAGAGGAGTTCACCATGAAGCGCCGAATCTTGCAGTATCTGCCCCACTTGAATCAGCAGACCCTGACGGTAATCTACATTCTACTGATCCTGGCAGCTATGGCGATTGCCGGCGGGGCCCCAGGCGGGAATTTTGGTTCAGTGGGCGGCTAATCCATGATCCTCCTCGTGGGCATCGTTGCCGCTATCGCGGTTGCATTGCTCCGAGGGGGGAGCTTCAAGCACCTTAGTAACATCCAGTTTCGCTGGGCGTGGCTCGCTCTGGCGGCTTTGACAATTCAAGTTGTTCTGATTCGGCTGTTGCCAGGCTGGTCAGCCGGTGCGAGGTTCCTTTTCCCCCTGACCCATCTGGCTATCTTGGCTGTGGCGTGGGTCAACCGTAGCCTCAGGGGGATGTGGCTTCTTGCAATCGGTGTTGCGCTGAACCTTCTCGTCATGGTCGTGAATGGTGGCTTTATGCCTGTCACACCAGAGGGGTTGGTGCAGGCCGGCATTGCCGGTAGTGTCGAGTCCGTCCGTTTGTACACGCGAGTTGGATACAGCAAGAGTGTAGTGATGCCCGGGGATGAGATCGCGTTGCGCTGGTTGTCCGATACCATCGCACTGCGTCCCATCCAGACGATTGTCAGCCTTGGTGATGTCTTGATGGTCCCCGGTGTGTTTCTCATCGTAGAAGAAGCGATGTTGCAGCAGGAGGACTAAGTTAGATGCCAGAGAACGGACTGGGCTGCCTGCTTATGACGGCTGTCATTGATCCAGAGTTCCAGGAACGCCTGCTCACGAGCCCGGGCGAAGTCATCGGTGATTTTGCGCTTACGCGCGATGAGCAAGAGGTGTTGACTTCTATCCAGGCCGGCTCCTTCGCAGAACTTGCAGCCCAACTCTGCAAATGGCTAGAGCAACGCGATCCATTGCATCTCGGATTGGCAAGTGACAACGTCTCATCCGATCTGCCGTGGGATGGGCTTCATTACAGCCCTGCCCGGACACGCGAGCTCGCTGGACTACCCCTCACCAGCCCTCACGCAGGAAGGATGCTCGATCTGCATCCATTGCGTGTGGAAGTGTCGCGGGCAATGCAACCACGTTACAAAACTGATGAAGAAATAGAGCTTGCCTTGCCGGTGAATATGTCCAGTACAGACTGATTCACCGTGGGTGACGCTCCTAGTCTTGGAGGCACAGTCTAGCGCCGTAGACTTCGGTGAGTGGTTGAACGGCTGTGCAGAGTGTCTGTGTGCTGAGGGGACTACAGCAGAACTGTTCCCCAATACCAAATCTCCTCGAGCTAGGCATTCCCCCCCTGCCCAGGAGCGTCGATTCTAGGCATAGCAAGCCACCCCCGCAATTATGCGGATGTCGTGGCTGCCTGCTGTGCGTCAGATAATGACGTGGCAGGTACGGGGGGAGGCTAGCTAGGATCGACGCTCCTGACTCAATTCTCGAAGGAAACCAAACTAAGTACATGCGCGTTGACGAGTGAGTGCCCACGCGCAGGCCTCCGGACGGAAACGGTAGCCAAGAATCAATCCGGACCCACTGTTCGGATGAAATCTAAGTTTGGCCGACGGATGCCACGCGCAGGTACGTACTCGCTGTGGATGCGGTAGCCCTCAGTGCATAGATTCTGCCGAATGTGCAGCTCGTAAGGCTTCCCGGTAATGAGCATCGTAATACTTGCCTGCTATGATCGACAAAAACTGGCTCGACGAGGTGTTCTTCGCCCGCAAGCCGGCATCGAACTTGCCAGAATGCGAGTTGGAACTGCGTTATTGCATGCCGATTGTCTGCGCCGGGACCCTTTGACTGTGCCAAACGACCGGTCCATTTGACTGCTCGTCACTGCTGAGGACTCTGGCTCTCTCAGCAGGTTGGCGACCACAAGTTGCCGGCTCAAGGGTTGGCCCCCCTGCCTCGAGCCATAAGGCAGTATACACTATGAAAGGGCTATCTCACCATGGTCAATACGCGGACATTGCTAAGACAGCGATCTCCCATATCGCAGCTTGTGACAGCGTTCATCGTATTGGCAACCCTCCTTGCAAATACAGGTATCATCTACTATGCCGGCGGTACGGCCGGTCACTTCCACGCCATGACTCACTTCTACTACGTTCCCATCGTCATAGCAGCGCTCGTCTTCGGTCCATTAGCCGGCGTGATGGTAGCGCTGACTGCAGCATTGCTGGGCGGTCCTCTCATGCCTGCGAACGTCACATCGCAAATTATGCAGCCACTTAGCGAGTGGTTGCCTCGTGGATTCTTTTTTGGGTTGGTTGGGGTGACGGTAGGGGTTCTCACTGCACAGTTGCGCACCGCGCTCACAAAGGAACGCCGGCAGCGGGACTATCTGAACATATTGCATCAGATTGACAGGGCCATCCTTGCTGATAAGGACCTGAAAGACATCCTGGAGGAGCTTGTTGAGGGGGTGGGGAGTCTGTACAGTGCTGATGTCTGTTGTGTATTCCTGGTCGATGAAGCAGATGTCCGGCTTGATGTGCAGTCCGTCTGGATTGCCCCCGCTGTTCAACATGCCGGCTCAGGAGGTAGCGATGGGATGATGTTGCCAGAGCAGATCACGCGGGCGCTGGCTGTGGCTGCCAAGCTGATGTACTCTCGCCAGGAGCCGTTCACTTGTTCCGATCTTGACGAGGATTGTTCTGAATGGTCTGCGCCCGGGTTACAGCACACCCGTCTGCGCTCTTTAATGGCCATGCCTGTTGGCGATGAGCGCCGAGTCGCTGGCGCCTTGCTCATCGGCTACACCCGTGCCCATGAGTTTTCGGCAGAAGAGCAGGCGGACCTTGAAGGTGTGGCCCAACAGATAGCGATAGCCCTGAGCCACGCCCGGCAGAGGGAGCAACTGAGACGGTTTGGGCGTGAAACTCTGGCTGCCTTCACAGAAGCGGTTGCCCATCGCGACGTGACTACAGGGACTCACATCAATCGCATTGTTGAGTATGCGGCTGCAATCGCGGAGCGCCTGGATCTGTCGCCGGCGGAAGTGGAAATGGTGCGCTGTGGAGCTCAACTGCATGACATTGGTAAACTTGCTGTCCCGACTGAAACGCTGCGGAAGCCGGGCTTCCTGGGCCGGCGAGAGTGGTATATCATGCGGCAACACCCCGTGATTGGGAGCCAGATTCTTGAGCGAATATCCGTTCTCCGAGGTGTGGCCCCGCTGGTCCGGCATCATCATGAACGGTATGATGGCAAGGGCTATCCTGCCGGCCTGCGTGGCAATGAAATCCCGCTTGGGGCGCGCATCATCGCTGTCGCGGACGCCTTCGACGCCATGATTTCGGATCGACCTTATCGAGCGGCCATATCTTTCAAAGAGGCCATTGACGAGTTGTTAGCAGGCGCCGGCGGCCAATTCGATCCGGAGGTTGTTCGTGCATTCCTCGAGGTGGTAGAACTCAGTGGCAACAGTTCTACCACTAA
>CAYYSH010000060.1:11623-12644 GCA_964474265.1 uncultured Anaerolineales bacterium | reverse complement strand
GGGCATGGCGATGAAACAGGGAACGTTGCTCCAGTGGTTGAAGGGCGAAGGGGATGCCGTCGAGACGGGTGAGATTATCGCCGAGATCGAGTCTGAAAAGATCACGGCCCAGGTAGAGGCGCCGGCCTCCGGCATCTTGCACCCAATGGCCGAAGAAGGCCAGACGTTGCCTGTGGGTGGGCTCATCGCCTGGATCACTGCTCCAGGCGAAAGCGTTCCCGCAGGTGAGGAAGCGGGGCCGGCGCAGCCGAGAGCGGCTATCGAACAGGCAGAGGTGGCAGGCCCCGCGTCCCCCAGGAAAAAGACGGAGTTCGTGCGGGCATCGCCCATTGCCCGACGCATGGCGCGTGAGCACGGCATTGATTTGTCGCAGATCGAGGGGAGTGGTCCGGGAGGACGGATCATCGAGGAGGACGTCCGGGCCTACCTGGAAGCTCAGGCCGGCGTGCCCTTTGCCGGCATGCGGCGCACCATCGCGCAGCGCATGACCGAGAGCCTGCAGACGATGGCCCAGGTGACCCTTTTCACCGAAGCCGACGTGACCGAGTTGGTGCGGCTCCGGGACCGCCTGCGCCGCGACTTTGATCTCACTTACACGGACCTGATCATCCAGGCCACCGCCCGTGCTCTGGAGAAGCACCCCCGCCTCAACGCCTCCCTGGAAGGCGATCACATCCAGCTCCACGACCAGGTTCACATCGGGATGGCTGTAGCGTTGGAGGAAGGGCTCATCGTACCAGTCATCCGCGATGCGAATCGCAAAACCCTTCAGGAGATCGCCCTGGAAACCAGGGATCTGGCCCGACGGGCCCGCGAAGGCACCCTCTCCGTGGATGAGGTGACCGGCTCCACCTTCTCGGTGACAAATCTGGGAGGCTATGGCATCGACGGCTTCACGCCTATCATCAACCCACCCGAGGTGGCGATCCTGGGCGTGGGGCGCATTATGGAGAAGCCGGCGGCTTTCCAGGGGGCCGTTGCCCTGCGCCACATGATGGTTCTCAGCCTGACCTTCGATCAT
>CAYYSH010000060.1:0-11613 GCA_964474265.1 uncultured Anaerolineales bacterium | reverse complement strand
CGCCTGGTCGATGGAGCGCCGGCGGCGGCATTCCTGCGCACTGTGGCAGACATGCTGGAAATGCCCTACTTCCTGTCAGCCGGATAAGCCCTCTCTCGGTGTCTTTGTCGTGAAACCCCAATTGTGATAGAATTTATGTGCTGATTCTTCCATAAGCTGGCCGGCAGTGGCCGGCTTTGTTGCATGCCAGGTGACAGATGGGTGCTGCCGGCGGTGTGCCCAGGGGTTCTCGACGTGAGCGGACGGCGTAAGGTTCCAGACAACATCAGAGATCTGCTTGACAATCTGCCTGCCAAGCCCGGCGTCTATCTCTTTCAGGATGACTCGGGGCGCGTCCTCTACGTGGGGAAAGCGCTCAACCTGCGTGCCCGCGTGCGCTCGTACTTTCACAAGTCTGCCGGCCAGAACCCCAAAATCCACCACATGATGCCCCACGTGACGAACATCGACTTCATCGTCACGGAGTCGGAGTTGGAAGCGCTGATCCTCGAGATGAACCTGATCAAGCGCCACCGACCGCGCTACAACGTCCGGCTCAAGGATGATAAGCGCTACCCATACATCAAGGTCACCTGGCAGGATGAGTTCCCGAAGGTCTTCATGACCCGCCGCATGCGGCAGGATGGCGCCCGGTACTATGGCCCCTTCACGGCTGCCTGGGCTGTGCATGAGACACTCCACACGCTGCGCAAAATCTTCCCCTACCTCACCTGCGACCGCACCATCACCGGCAACGATGAACGGGCATGCCTGTACTACGACATTGGGCTGTGTCAGGCGCCGTGCATCGGGATGGTGAGCCGGCAGCAGTATCGGGCGATGATTCAGGGGCTGTGTGATTTTCTGGAGGGGAAGACAGACCAGGTTCTGCAGAATCTCACCCAGGAGATGCAACAGGCTGCCGAAAACCTGGAATTCGAGCGCGCGGCGGCGATTCGCGACAAGCTTCTGGCCATCGGGCGAATCATCGAGCGCCAGAAGGTCGTCTCCCCGGAACTCGCCGACCAGGACGTGATTGCGCTGGCCCGGGATGACGGGCAGGCATGTGTCCAGGTCTTCTTCATCCGCAATGGGAAGCTGATTGGCCGTGAGTACTTCATGCTGGAGGGGGCTGAGGGTGAGGACGCACGAGAGGTAATGGCCTCTTTCGTCAAGCAGTTTTACGACGAAGCAGCCAGCATCCCACCCGAGATTCTGGTCCAGGATGAGATAGGCGAGGCGCTGATCATCGAATCCTGGCTGCGGGATATGCGGGGCGACAAAGTGGTCATCCGGGTGCCCCAGGGCGGTCAGGATCAGGCCCTGGTTGAGATGGCGGCAGAGAACGCCGCAGAAACGTTGCGCGCCCTGAGTGCGCAATGGCAGTTGGACGCTGAGAAGCAGGTCACCGGTGTTGCAGAGTTGCAGGAAGTGCTTGGCATGGATCGACCGCCGGCCCGCATCGAATGCTATGATATTTCGAACATCCAGGGGATGGCAGCAACCGGGAGCATGGTGGTTTTCGCCAAAGGGGTGCCCCGCAAGAGCGACTACCGGCGGTTCAGAATCCGCACTGTGGAGGGGGCAGACGATTATGCCATGATGCAGGAGGTTCTGCGCCGGCGCTTCCGTCGTCTGGTGGCCCGCCGCGAAGGAGAGGCCGCCGGCGTGTCCACCAAAGCAGATGGCCCCCAGGCTGTGCTGGAAGCTGACGCCTGGACCATTGCACCGGACCTGGTTATCGTGGATGGTGGAAAAGGCCAGTTGAACGCTGCTCTGGAAGTCATGCAGGAATTGGGGATTGACCACATCCCGGTCATCGGGCTGGCCAAACGCAAGGAGGAAATTTTCAAGCCAGGAGAACCGGAGCCAATTGTGCTGCCCCGGAACTCCCAGGCCCTGTTCCTGGTGCAGCGGGTCCGGGACGAAGCCCACCGCTTCGCGCTCAACTACCATCGCCGGCTACGCCGCAAGGAGGGCATTGCCTCAATCCTGGAAGAGATTCCCGGCATCGGCCCGAAACGCCGGCAGGCTTTGCTGAAGACTTTTGGGTCGGTAGAGAGAATTCGGCAGGCATCGCTGGAAGAACTCCTGGCGGTCCCTGGCATGACCAGGCCGGCCGCGGAAAGGCTCAAGGCATACCTGTGAGGAACCACCATGGCTGATCGGCCGCAGTTTCCCGGCCAACAACGGGGCGAAAAGGTCATCTTCAAGCTGCGACGTCACTGGTTTATCCTTCTCCAGTGGCTCGTGCCCCCGCTCGTCCTGCTACTGGTGACAGTTGGCGTTGGGTTCGGCATCGGTCTTGCGATTCCCCTGGCAGTTCCTCTCTGGGTTGCTCTAATCCTGATCCTTTCCATTGGGCCGCTGGCAATCACCATCTGGAGAATTCTTGACTGGGAAAACGATCACTATATTCTGACAGACCGCCGGGTCCTTCACATCGAGCGGGTCTACTTCCTGTTTGAGCGGCGAGAGGAAGCTAACCTGGACAAGATCCAGGATGTCACAGTCGAGATGCCATCATTTATGGCGAACATGCTCTACTTCGGGGATGTGAAAATTGAGACCGCCGGCACCGCCGGGCAGATCAAGTTCGAATCGGTGCCGAAGCCACGCAAGGTGCAACGGCTCATCTTCCAGCAGGCGGGTCTCCCGGAGCCTGGCACAGAGGAGCCGGAGGAGAGGCGAAGTTTCTGGTTGCGGCTTGTGAGGCCGGCTGAGGCATTTATACGCATGCTTTATGCTGTCGTCCCCCAGGGTGACGACGTGGTGGTTTGGCGCAAGCACTGGTATGTACTGCTCACGAAGATGTTCAAACCTTTGCTGGTAGCCATTTTGGCTCTCGCCGCATGGGCTATCATCTTGTTGACGGATGTCTCTGGAACGCTTCCACCCCTCCCTGCACTGGCCATCAAGGTGCTCCCCGGCATCTTCTTCCTCATCGTCATAGGCTGGATAGCCTGGATCGCCATCGACTGGCATAATGACCTCTATATTCTGACGAGCAGCCACGTAATCGACATTGAGAAGCGCCCCTTCACACTGGAGTTTCGGCGCGAGGCAAACCTGGGCATGATCCAGAATGTGAGCTACGAACAGCCCTCTTTCATTTCCAAGCTGCTGGACTTTGGCAACACCCGGCTGGAGACTGCCGGCACTTTGGGCGAGTTCACGTTTGACAACATCCCGCACCCGCGTCACGTGCAGGAAGTCATTATGCAACGCCTGACCGAGTTCCGCAAGCGCGCCGGCAAGACCAAGCCGAAACCAGCCCCGAAGACCGAAGATGAGCTGCAAAAGGCCATCGAGAGAATCCTGAACGAGCGCTATGGTCTAACCCCAAAGCCGCAAGATCAGGCGGATGCCACAGGAAGAGCCTCCGGAGGCTAAGCGGACTCGGCGACGGGCCGGCCACGCCAGCGGCGAAATCCGACCACAATCAGCCAGAGCGGCAAGGCGGCCACCAACCCCACCGGCAGCACAAACACGACAAGCCAGATAGCAGCGCTGACGAGCCACTGGCCGGCGGATGCCAGCGCACCCAGCGCGTTGCGCAGCGTCTGGGCCGGCTGCCATCCAGGTTGAACAATCGGCTTCTCCTCTTTGGGAATCAGCTCCACGTTGATCGTTGCCAGGCTCACCTGATTGTCCAGATATTGCATCCGCCCCTTGATCTGCTCAATCTCCTCGCGGATTCGGGTCAACTCGCGGTACACCTGAAGGATATCCTCAGCATTGTGGGTCTGCTTGCGGACGTCACTCAGCAATGCCAGGAGTTCCTTCTCAGTTGCCTCCAGGTTGCGGAGCCGCGACTCCAGGTCAGTGTACTCTTGCGTCACGTCCTGGCTGCCGATGTTCTCGCGTTGAACCTCCAGAGCAATCTCCCTGATGCGGTCCAGCGCATCGTCGAATTGGCGGGCGTCAATGCGGAGTGTGACCGTGCCGCGCATCAGGTCATCTTTCACCTGCCACAGGTTGGCATCGGCGACATAGCCGCCAAAGGTGATGGCCATGGCGCGCAACTGATTGACTGCCGTCTGCGTGTCATCAACCACGATGGTTAAGTCGGCGGTGCGGATGACCTGCCGCCTGTCGAGAATGCCCTGTCGGGCCTGAGGCGCAGGCGCAGGATAGCCGGCAGGGGATTCTGCAAGGGATCCTGAGGAAGGCAATCCCAGCTCACGCGAGTCTCTGTGCTCCACCCGCAGTTCTTCCAGCTCAGGCGCGGACGTAGCAGCGGGAGATGATCCAGCAAACTCAAATTTGCGCGCCTGGGCGCAGGCTGTCAGCACAGTCGCAACTACCAGAAAGGCGATGAGTCCACCCAGTTTAAGATTCACATTTCGAGTCATCACGTTTTCTCCCTCCATGCATATGCGGCTAATAAACGTCACTTGTTGCTCGCATAACGAAAAAGCGCCCAGTGATGTTCCACTGGGCGCTCAAGACCGGGAGTCGTACTCGGTTACCAGCCGTAATTGAGGCGCGTGATAAGCCGTGTCGGCAGGCCGGCCTCAACCATCTTGGCCTGCGTCTCCTGGATGGGATAGGCCACGCGGTAGTACGTGACGGTGAGCGCTTCGGTATCAAGGATGAGGTAGCTCGCCCGGGGATCACCATCCCGTGGCTGACCCACACCGCCCGGGTTGATGATCATGCGGCCATCTTGCAGTTGAATCGGTTCTCCCAGGCTGTACCCAGGCACTTCGACACTCCTGTTGTTCTGCCGATACATCGCCGGCACGTGCGTGTGGCCCACCAAACAGTAGGGTGTGTCGAAGTAAGCGAAGTTGACCGCCGCAGTTCGGGCATCGAGGACGTATTCCCATATCGGGTGGCGAGGACTCCCGTGTGCCAGGGTGAACAACTCCGAGGCTTTCACCTGAGCCGGCAGCGTCTCCAGCAAGGCAATATTCTCGGGTGACAACTGCCTTCTTGTCCACAACGCCGCCATCCGCGCCATGGGGTTAAAGTCGGAAATATCTAGCTTGCCTAGAGCGGCCCAATCATGATTGCCGGCCAACCAAAACTCTGGCTGCAATTCCCGCAGCCGATCTACACAAGCATTAGGCTCCGGTCCATAGCCTACAACGTCTCCCAGACACCAGATTGCATCGACCTCAGATGCTTCCTCCAGGACCTGATCAAGCGCCGCCAGATTAGCATGAATGTCAGATAATACCAAAACTCTCATAACTCGACCCTCTCACACCAGCCAGCCCAAACAATTACCATCTTGTCCTGAGGTTCCAACGCATGTATAATTCACCAGGGTAGAATCGACGTCATAGCGCACCTTCCCGAGTGTACCTGTAAAAGAGAGTGAGAGCGACCGCGTGATGTTGACCTGTGCCATGCGGAAAACGGGATTGCATGGCGGGGTTGTGAAACGACCTGTTGCAACAGACAATGAAACGACTCATTTTCTTCGCAGATATATCCAACATTATAACGGCCAAAGGGCACCCCAGGTTCGATTCACACCTGCCTATTAACCAACGATCGCTCGACGATTCTCAAGCTGGGGGCTGGTTGTGAGTCCAATTCTGTCTCCAGACACACTCGACATTATCAGCCACAGCCCCGAGCAGACCCGCCGGCTGGCTTCTCGCCTGGCGTCCCTGCTGACCGGCGGAGAGACGATCTGCCTGGAAGGGCCGCTGGGGGCCGGCAAGACCACCTTCGCCCAAGGCGTAGGCCAGGGGCTTGGCATCGATGAGCCCATCATCAGCCCAACCTTCACGCTCATCCGTGAATACGGGCCAGTGGACGACCGCCCGGCACTCTACCACATCGACTTTTACCGCCTGGAGAGTCTGCAAGACCTCCAGACCTTGGGTCTGGACGACTACTTCTACGGCGATGGAGTCTGCGTAGTGGAGTGGCCCGAACGGGCCGAAATGCTCTTGCCCGCAGAGCGGCTCTGGATTGAAATGCGCGAAATCGGCGACACAAAGCGAAGCCTGCTGATTCGTGCTGATGGTGATCGATATCGACAACTTCTTCGGGATTTCAAGCGAATTGCTTACGGTCTATGATTCTCGCCATTGACACTGCCACACGATCAGCCGGCCTCGCCATCCTGGACCCTGAACGCGAAGTCGTTCTGGCCGAACACACCTGGCACTCGCGCGTCAATCACACCGTTGAGTTGACACCCAACCTTTGCACTATGCTGGAAACTCAGAATCTGTCTACCGCTGACCTGACCGGCATTGTCGTGGCACGTGGCCCCGGATCATTCACGGGCCTGCGGATCGGGATGAGCATTGGAAAGGCCCTGGCTTATGCGCACGGCATTGACATTGTGGCCATCCCAACGCCAGACATCATTGCCCATGCCCATCAAGCCCGCGATTTGCCGCTGTGGACCATCCTTCAGGCCGGCCGCGGCCGTGTCGTTGCTGCCTACTACCCAATCGATGGACCTCCGCCCTCAGAAGAGGAGTATCGCATCACAACACTCGTTGAGCTGGCCGGCCAGATCAATGAGCCGACCCTGTTCAGCGGTGAGCTTGACAGTACTGCCGTGTCCCAACTGAAGCAGATTCTTGGCGAGATGGCCGTCGTCGCTTCCCCGGCCAACCGGGTTCGACGACCCGCCCATCTGGCCGAGGTCGGTTGGCGGAAACTTGAGGCCGGCCACACCGAGAATGCGGCGACGTTGGCACCAATCTATCTGCACCGGCCTGGTCCTTGATAAAGAGATCCCGAGATCCGGGGTTCTGAATGGATTCTTTTCACGATGATGTACGAAGACATCCCTTATGAAGTTACTCCCATGCAACTCTCGGATATGTCCGAGGTCATGGCTATCGAGCGGCAGTCCTTCCCGACGCCGTGGTCGGTCTCGGCGTACCGGTATGAGCTGACCTACAATCCAAATGCCCACTACTACGTGGTACGGCCACGGGAAAAGGCGCCTCCAGAATTCGATGTGGGTGCTAACGGCTGGCGCATCCGACTACGCCGGCTACTCAGCACCAAGAAACTGCCATCACCACCCGTTCTCGGCTACGTCGGCTTCTGGTTGGTAGCCGGCGAGGCCCACATCAGCACCATCGCTGTTCACCCCAAAGCCCGACGCAAAGGGCTGGGCGAACTCCTGCTCGTCAAAGTGATCGAAACCGCCCTGGCTGCCAATGCCGACTTCGTCACGCTGGAGGTGCGCGTCTCCAACCACGGCGCCCAGCGCCTGTATGAGAAATACGGGTTTGAGCGAAGGGGCCGGCGAAAAGGTTACTACAGCGACAACCATGAAGACGCCTGGATCATGACTGTGGACCGGTTGGACAGCCCGGAGTTTCGGGCTCTGTTTGAGCGCAACAAACGCGCGCTCTGGGAGAAGCTGACACGAGACAGCGAGAGAAATCCTGGCTGGAGGTAACTATCTCAAGAGCAACCACACCAGGCCGGCTGTGACCCCACTCCCCACCACTGAACTCAGAAAGTTCACAACGTCGTTGTCCAACCATGACCATCCGCGCAACGGCCGGCTGAGCTCTCCACATGTGTGAACCATCCGCTCCGTCTCCTTGCGGCATACATCACACCAGTAGATCCGCTGAACCGATGCTCCCAGAAGGCTGTCGAACAGAGCGCCGGCCAGACCACCCAGGCCAGCAGTCAGCGGGATCCAGACGATCCACCATTCCACGCGGCTGTTGGACAGCCAGCCCCTCGCCAGGAGAAGGGCTTCAGCGACCAGACCGATGAGGAGAGCGCCGGCCAACGCCGCCGCCGTGCCGAGCACCGAGATACCGCCTGAAGTTCCCGGTGGCACCGGTTCACCCGTGGTGATACGGCGAGGCGGGCGCCGGCTCAACACCCCCAGCTCCGTGGCCCATGTATCGGCATTGACAGTGGCCATGGCCCCCACGAAAGCAGCAAAGAGAAGGGGGGATGGTCGCAACCAAAATGAGAGCGCCAATAACGCTCCCCACCCGCCATTGGCCAGCGCCTGCCCCAGGTCACGCCGGCCCGGCTTGGCAAACTTCTCAGAAAACGCTGTCTTATCGGCTTCGCGATAGCGGGATAACAGGCTGGACGAAGCGAAAAACACAATCAGCAGCAGCCCCCAGACCCAACCACCGGCGCCGAAGATAACCGTTCCGACCAAAACTGCACCCAGCACACCGCTGAGCGCTAATGCGCCGCCCCGATAACCGACCGCGCCAATCGCCGCGCTCAATAGCAGCCCGAGAACCCATCTCTGCACCCTAGCTGCGTTGCCCCCCCGTTCCCCTGCTCCCGGAGTCGGGGCGGAGCACACGCTCATCGCCAACTCGACGCGTCACGCGCGCTTCGTCCAGATGCTCCAGCAACGCCAACGCATACTTACGACTGGTCCGAAACATATCTCGCGCCTGAGCTACCGTGATACTACCCTCGCGTTTGAGATGTGCGATGATCCGGTCAACCATCTCCTGATAAGTCTCAGTCAGGAACAGCACCTCTTCACTGACCTGGGTCAGATGTCCTTGCTCCAGCAGGGCATACAACACGTCAGAGCCAATCTGGGCTGTGACCTCGCTCATCGACGGTGGCGTGTACGGCGTCTTGCGAAACGCGGCCAGCACGGCATCGACTTGCCGTTGCTGCTCTGGCGTGAACGAAACCTGATGCGAAGGCAGACGCAAGATGCCGGCCTCAGCGACAATCTTACCCTGATCGAAGGCGCGGTCTACAACAGCGTTGACCAGTTGGGCGTCCAGGCGTAGCCGGCTGCGAAGCTCCTCCCGGGGCATCCCTCGACGCAGTGGGTAGGCCGCGTGGTAATCTGCCAGAGCCTTCTCGATTCGCTCGATTAAACGGGACCACCCATCCGCCGAAATCAGGAAGGCTGAGCTGTGCACCAGGCGCTGCGGGTCGGGTTCCCCACTGTCCAGCAAAAGGACCAGCCCTTTCTCCAGCAGGCCGGCCAGCGCCGAGGCCGCGATCTGTGGCTCCAGTTGACTGCGGCGCACGGCACGGCGGGCTTCGATCGGCTCTTGTTTGAAAAGCGTCCCCAGCAAGATGTCTTCCGGCGTGTCTGAGGCCATGGCTTCCAGTCGCTGAATCACCGCCGGCTGGAAACGGCGATGCCGGCGACGCGGGTGCGGATCGACAATGATGCCACCGCCGATGGTCAGGCTGGGAGATGGCTGCCGGATGATGAAACGATCCCCCTTCGCCACTGCCAACGGCTCAGCCAGCCTGAGTTGAGCCCAGCCGGTCTCCCCAGGCGCGATCTCGTGCGTGCCAAGAATGCGTGTGCGCGCCAGCATCTGGGCAGCCCCGGTAAAGATCTCTACCTCGACGTTGTGCTCAAGCGGCTTCGGGGCGTCCACAAGCATTCGGAGTCGCACGTCCATCAACAGCGTGCCCCTGAGCCATCCGGGCTTCGTCACCACGTCGCCTCGCTCCAACTGATCCACGCCCACGCCCGAGAGGTTGATGGCAACCCGGCTTCCCGGAATGGCTGTCGCGATCTTCTGTTTATGAGTTTGCAGGCCACGGATTCGGGCTTTGAGCCCTTTGGGCTGGATTTCCACCTCGTCGCCGACCTGGAAGTGGCCATCAATCAGCGTGCCCGTCACAACAGTCCCGAAGGTCTTCCAGGCCTTCACCAGTCCGTCCCGAGACGCGGACAATAGGGGCGCCGGCCAGGCTGGTTGGGGCCAGCATATCCTCGATTTCAGCTTCCACCAGGTCGAGCCAGTCCGGCTCGTGCGCCAGATCGATCTTTGTGAGCGCTACCAGCCCGCTCTTGACCTCCAGGAGATCCAGGATCGCCAGGTGCTCTCGCGTTTGGGGCATCGGTCCTTCATCCGCAGCCACAACCAGCAGCGCAGCATCGATGCCTCCGACGCCGGCCAGCATGTTCTTGATGAAGTCCTCATGCCCCGGTACATCGATGATGCTTGCGGTCTCGCCGCTGGGGAGAGTGATCCAGGCAAAGCCCAGATCGATGGTCATTTCCCGCTCTTTTTCCTCTTTCAGGCGATCCGGATCGATGCCGGTCAGCGCCTCGACCAGAGTGGATTTGCCGTGGTCTACATGGCCGGCAGTTCCAATGACACGCAACGCTTCTTTACTCCTCGGGTTTTATGCTACGTGGCTGTGAAGCAGTGGCGCGGGGCCGAGGTGTGGCCGGTGACCGCCCCACCAGCAAGTCAGATGGCGGCATCTCTACGCTCAAACTCTCGCGTTGCTCTTTGCGCTGCGCGATTTGGTGCTCCAGCGCTTTGTCGAGGTATCGAATAAGACTGACCAGCCGGCTCAGGATGCGACGGTCATTCTCATCCAGCCGGTCAAGCTCCTGAGCAAAGCGCTCCGAGAGTTCCGCACGCCATGTTTCCAGCAGATCGAGCCTGCGAGTCTGTTCTTCGTCGCGCTTCGCTTCCTGCTCCCAGTCGTAATCCCGCTGTTTCAGGAAGAAGTACCAGCGCTTCTCATTCTCCTCCTGCCAGGCGTCCATCTCCCGCTGAAGGCGTTCATCCGCCAGACGTTGCTGCTCGGCCACTTCCGCCTGATCCCGCTCCAGGCGTTGAGCCAGTGCCTGGAGTTCACTCATGAATCGACGGTGATCCTGATGCGCAACCTCGTAGCGGCGAAGGACTTCGCGCCATTCGTCAATTGCTTCCTCGTGTTCAGCAAGCGTCTTTTCCCAGTCGCTCAGCCGGCGATCCCGCCGATGCTCACCCTGCTGGATCTCCTCGACGAAAGCAGTGCGCCATCGCTCCAGCTCATCCTCGAACCGCTTCAGCTCGTCGATTTGCTGGGCGCTACGCTGTGCCCATTCCTCCAGAAACGGGAACCGGCCGGCATTTTCCGCGATAGCCTCCTGAAGGCGCGGGATCTGCACCTCCAACTCGTCGAGGCGATGGGACGTCCGCGGTCGATCTTCTTCCAGATACGAAATTCGGGCTGTATGATCGTCAATTGACTCACGCAGGGGCGGAATCCTTTGCTCCTGCTCCGAAATCAGTTGCCGCAGCCGTTTATCCTCGGCTGCCAGTGTCTTAATGCGCTCCTCCAGGTGCGGAATCGGCTCCAGTCGCCTGTCCAGACTGTCCAACGCTACACGAACGTCTTTCAGATCGGACTCGTGGAGTTCAGCCACCTCACGCGCTTCCTTCTTCCGCTGTGCCTCCAACTCGTTGATCATGAGGACAATTTCGGTCTTTGCTTCCTGGAGCGCAGCCTCGATCTGCGGGAATTTGATCAATTGCGCCTGGGTGTTCGACAGCCGGCCTTCCAGATGCTCAAGTTGTTTCGCCAGCGCCGCTGTCGAATCCACTTGACTGTTGAGATGGTCATTCAACTGAGCCAGGCGGGCCTGTGTCTGATTAAACCGCTTTTCGAGCTCTTCAATATCCCGAGCCAGTCCCGCTGCCTGCTGCGCTTGCTCCTGGATGTGCGCCGGCATGACCTCGACCTGGCTTTCCAGGGCTGTCAGCGCGCTTTGTACTGTTTCCAGCGTCTTCGCCAGGTTTGCGAGTTGAGGGCTCTGCGCTTCGAGCCGAGACGCTAACTGATTATCAGCCGTTTGTAGGCGGGCCTCGCTCTCTTCCAGAGCGCCCAGAATCTCGTTCTTGAGTTCCTGAAGCGCCGCTTCAATCTCGGCGAATTTGACCAGTTGGGCCTGGG
>CAYYSH010000059.1:0-12799 GCA_964474265.1 uncultured Anaerolineales bacterium | reverse complement strand
GCCTAAAGTTGACCTTAAGAGAATCTTAAGGCTGGGGGACTCGAGAGAGTAGCTAGAGAGAAGGAGATACCCGGGGGGGTCAGAGTTTTTAAGTCCAGGAATCAGGCGATAGGATTTTTCACTGCATTGCAGAGCATTTGCAGAGCGGCAGTTTGTCCACAGACAAGGAAATGAACCTGGTTTCTCCGAGGGTTGTTAAGTGACGCTGTTCGACGCGTTTAACGGGAGCCAGAGGGTAAAATGGCTGCCGTGGCCAGGTGTGCTATCTACCTCCAGCCGGCCACCGTGGGCCACGGCCAGGTCTCTGGCGATTGTCAGACCAAGTCCCATGCCTTGCGGAAAACGGCGCGACGAGTCTCCTCGATAGAAGGGGGTGAAGATGCGCTCCTGATCCTCGGGTGTGATGCCCGGGCCGGTATCGCTCACACGAATCCAGACCTCGTCCCCCTCTACGCCGGCGCCAACGGAAACTTTGCCGCCGGCAGACGTATATTTGATGGCATTGCTGAGCAGATTGCCCAATGCCTGGGCCAGACGGTCGGCATCGACCGTCAGGGTGGGCAGGCCGGCAGGTAGCGATGCCTCCCAGCTTAATCCCCTGTCCTGGGCGGCAACTCGCCACGGAGCCAACATCTGCGGGAGCCATTCAGCGAGAGCTACTGGTCGTCGGTCAAGCTCCAGAGTCCCTACGACTTGGTCGTGAAGTCGGGCGACGTCTTCCAGCAAGCGTTGGAGATGTCCGACCTCTGTCTCCATGCCGGCCAATAGCTCCCGGCGCAAGCGTGGGTCCTCATCAGCACCACCCAGCAGGGCTTGAATGGCCGAGAGAATGGCACCCAGAGGCCGGCCAAGTTCGTGCACCAGGTTTGCCAGCAACTGACTCCGCGCTTCTTCCAGTGTTTTCAGGCGTTCAAGCAGCGTGTTGAAGGCCTGTAACAGCAGGCGGATCTCTGCCGGCCCCTCTTCAGGGAGGGGCTCCGACCGTTCCCCGCTTGCGAGTCGATACACAGCCTGACTCACGCGATGCAACGGGTCTTCCAGGTTCAAGGCCAGAATCCAGCCCACGACAGCGCCCACCAGCACCTCGCCGGCCAGGATGGCCAGGATGAGGTATCGCAGGCGCAGAAATCGCGCGTTTACTCCCGCCAGTTGATGAGTCAGGCGCACCAGCCCGATCACCTGCTCATCTGGCCCCAGAACGGGGACCAGCACGTCTGCCACTTCGGCACGAAGATCACGGCTATAGGCCGTGCGTACACTGATCTTGCCAGATCGGGCGCCGGCCAGACCGGAGATATTAAGCTGTTGCCCCCGGAGTGAGTCATCCCCCGGATTACTCGATGCCAGCAAACGCCCATCGGGCGCCAGTAGCATCAGTTGCGCCGTTAGATGTGGGGACAGGCGTGATACAAACTCCTGAGCCTCGATGGGGTCGATCCAGACGTCCGCGTGCTCGCTTGCGATCTCAGCAACCAGCACGGTCTCGGCGACCAGTTCGCTGGAGAGGTTGACCAGCACCACCTGAGTTTCCAACACGTAGACCAGGGCAAGACCTACGAGTGGAATGATGACGAACAGGGGGAGTATGTGGCTAAGGACAAGGCGACGACGCAACGTGCGTAGCATCATGCCTCCTGTGGTTCAAGCCGGTAACCTACTCCACGCACTGTGATGATCCGCCGGGGATGGTCGGGGTTCTCCTCGATTTTCTCCCGGAGCCATCGGATGTGGACGTAGACGACCTGTGATTCGCCTTCATATTCGGCTCCCCACACGCGTGCCAGCAGGTCGTCTACAGAGAGGACATGGCCGGCCTCCAAAGCCAGGGCGTGCAGAAGGTCGAATTCGCGAGGCGGCAGATCGATGGGCTTCCCGCCCACTGTCACCGTGTGAGCAGCGGGATCGAGAACGAGGTCCCCGACTACCAGGGGCGCGGACCCACTTTCAGAGGCCGATGAGCGCCGGGCACGCCGCAGCACAGCCTTGATGCGTGCCAGCAGAACGTCCAGATCGAAGGGTTTGGTGATATAATCGTCTGCACCCAGCTCCAGCCCCAACACCTCGTCCAATTCGCGCCGGCGTGCTGTCAGGAAGATGATCGGTATGCTCATGCGCTCCTGAAAATGGCGCAGAGCATCCAACCCATCCATGCCCGGCAGGCCAATGTCTAGCAGAACAAGGTCTGGCGGGTTTCGTTTAGCCAGGGCCAGTGCATCCTCGGCACTGGCAGCAGTGGTCACCCGGTAGCCGGCCTGCTCAAGGTTGAAGGCCAGACTGCGCCGTAACAGCGCGTCATCATCTACTAACAGGATGTCGGTGGACATCGCTCGCCCCGTTTGACGATTGCTGACCTACCATGAATGCTGTGCCGGCGAGGCGTCGGCAGAATCGCTGTCGGCGCTTATGGAGCCGTCGTCGGTGTCGGCGTATTGGTGCCTGCCTCGGCCGCCTTCGCCAACTCCTCCTCAATGATCTGCTTCATCTGCTCGAAATCAGGAAGGCCGGGAATGAATTGCTCGTTGACCAGGAAGCTCGGTGTGCCTTGCAGTCCAATACGGCGTCCTTCTTGCGTCAGACCAATCACCAATTCACGGTATCGATTCTCATCCAGGCATTGAGCAAAGCTTTCGGTGTCCAGCCCCAGTTCCTCGGCATATCCCTTGAGGTTCTCGCTGGTGATCTCCTTCTCGAACTGCTGATCAAACAGCAGATCGTGATATGCCCAATACGCATCCTGTTCCCCAGCACAGTGGGCCGCCTCGGCTGCCAGCACGCCGGGCTCCCCCTTCACGATGAAATCAACGTAGACCAATCGAACTTTGCCGGTCTCGACGTACTCTTTCTCGACCTCACGGGCCACTTCGCGGGCATACTTCCCACAGTAAGGTCACAAGTAGTCCGAGAACTCTATGATCGTCACCGGCGCTGTCTCACTGCCTTTGGTTGGCAGCGTGTAGGTCACTTCCTCCTCGGGGGTGCCTGTAGCGGCTGATTCAGCCGTCGCCTCCGGCGTGTCCGATGGCGCGGTCGTGGCAGTAGGCACTTCCGTTGCGGTGGCCGGCGCTGGCCGGGTTGCAGTGGCTTCCTCAGGCTGAGCTGGCGCCGGCTGCGACCGGCCACAGCCGGCGGTGAGCACCAACACGGCTGTAAGCAGCACAGATAGCCGGGCTGCAGTCCACAGGCTCAATTTGCAATCCATTAAAACCTCCTTGCCGGCGGTCGGCAAGTGATGTATGCCGACACCGTTGTGGTCAAGGTCTCGATTATAGCACAAAGTCTTGTCGAAGGCTATTCATCGGGCGCGCATTCCGATTTCGGTACTTGCATGGATGCTGGTGCTTGCCTCTGGCACAGGCTCGTTTGCATTTGACCCAGGCCAGAGACAGTGATAAGCTTTCTCTACCGAGGGGGTATCAGGATTTCGCTTCAATGACTGCTGGTGGAATGGTCTGCCACCTGGAGAAAGTGTGAACTTGGATTGCCAGGAACCACTGACTGCTGCTATCCCGATTGCGGTTGCCTCCACCCTTGCAACGCGAATAGACATTGGAGACTCGCTGTCGGCAAGAATTTCGCTGCCGCTCGTTGTTGCCGCGGTAGCCGGCATGTTGATGGTGGCTACTGCGCTCCTATGCATGAACCTGTGGCGCCGGCTCGAACGCTCTCGGCGTCTGGCACAGCGACACAACGAGCAGTTACATGCTCTCCATGAGGCCAGCCTCTCCCTGACTGCTGAGCTCTCGCAAGAAGCCGTGCTTCAGAAGGTCGTAGACCTCAGCCGCCGGCTCGTGGATGCTCGCTATGGCGCTCTGGGTATCGTGGACAAGGCCGGTCATATCCAGGCGCTCATCACCTCCGGGCTTAGTGAGGAGGAGTACTCACGTATGGGACCCTTGCCCCAGGGTCGGGGATTATTGGGCGCCGTGCTCCATGAGGGCCGGCCCATCCGCGTTGCAGATATTCAAAAGGACGCGCGCTCTGTCGGTTTTCCGCCCAATCACCCTCCCATGAAGAGTTTCCTTGGCGTACCGGTGATCTTCAAAGGCCAGACAGTGGGTAACCTCTACCTCACCGACAAACAGGGGGCCGGCGAGTTTAGTGCGGAAGATGAAGAACTACTCACTATGTTTGCCACCCAGGCCGCTA
This sequence comes from uncultured Anaerolineales bacterium, assembly GCA_964474265.1. Taxonomy (GTDB): domain Bacteria; phylum Chloroflexota; class Anaerolineae; order Epilineales; family JAANWY01; genus CAYYSH01. The sequence continues at coordinate 8,653 of CAYYSH010000059.1, read as the reverse complement.
TAGCCATTGAGAACGCACGCCTGTATCAGCAAGTGCAGGCGCTTGCCGTGGCTACGGAACGCGAACGCATCGCGCGCGAGATGCACGACGGCCTGGCACAGGTGCTTAGCTACGTGAATGCCAAATCCCAGGCGGTTCGGGAGTTCCTGCAAGCAGGACAGGTAGAGCCGGCTCTGGTCCAACTCCAGCAACTGGAGGAGGCTGCTCGGGAAGTCTATGCTGATGTCCGAGAGGCCATTCTTGGACTTCGCACCACGATTGGCAAGGGCCGTGGCCTGTTCACGGTGTTGGAGGAATATTTGCAGCGTTTCAGCGAGCAAACGGGCATTCAGACCGAACTGCGGGTCCTCCCAGAGGCAAATGCCTTCGCATTTGATCCCAGAGCCGAAATCCAGATCATGCGCATCGTGCAAGAAGCGCTGACGAACGTGCGAAAACACGCCCGGGCGAATCGGGCATGGGTGTGCTTCGTGGCAAACGGTGCATGGAGCGAAGTAACTGTTGAAGATGACGGTCGCGGCTTCGATCTAAACCACCCGAGACGTGATGCGTGGCCGTGCTTCGGTTTGCAAACAATGCGCGAGCGCGCCGAAGCCGTCGGTGGCAGCCTGCGGGTAGAGAGCCGTCCCGGCGAAGGAACCCGCGTGATCGCTCGAATTCCCCTCTCCAACCTCGATTTATCCCACCCGATCGGGTAGGGTAACTACCCATCGAGACTACCCCGTGGGGTGTTGTATCTACACACGACCCTGATTATAATTTTCACTAGAAATACGGTCGTTCAAAAAGTGAAATAACCTCTCCGACAACAACAGTCAGGGGCTTCAGAGTAATGCGATCTCAGGACAAGGTGTTCACGCTGTACGGCGATTACCTCCGCTTCCGTGAAGGTCCGGTGTCGGTGGACAGCCTGATTACGCTTCTTGGTCAGTTGGACTTGTCCGAGGCGGCTGTGCGAAGTGTCCTGTGGCGCATGACTCGCAAAGGCTGGCTCACGATGTATCGCATCGGATCCGGGAGTTACTATGGACTGACGCCTCGTGGTCACAAGCTCCTGGAAGAGGGTAGCCAGCGCATCTACGACCCTCCGCGCAATGAGCCCTGGGACGGAACCTGGTATCTCGTCGCATACTCCATTCCTGAAGATCGCCGCCGGCTGCGTGATCGCTTGCGGGTCAGGTTGCTGTGGCTGGGATGCGGCCCGCTGACCAGCGGTTTGTGGATCTCCCCGCACAATGTTCGACATGCGGTGGAGGAAATTGCAACGACTCTGGATATCACCGGTCACATTGAGGTGTTTCGCGCTCAGCATTTGGGCTTTTCCGATATTCATACTCTGATCTCACAGTGCTGGGACCTGCCGGCCGTCAACGCCCGATATGCCGCATTCATCGAGAAGTACCGGCCTGAATACGAGCGCCATCAGGCCGAGGCGGACATCAATGGTCACTTGCCTCCGGCAGAATGTTTTGTTCGCCGATTCATGCTGGTCCATGAGTACCGGGAATTTCCATTCCTGGATCCGTATTTGCCTCAGGAGTTACTGCCGGCGGACTGGCGCGGCGATGAGGCGGTCGAGCTTTTCCGGGCCTACCACAATCTGTTGACGCAGCCGGCGGAGGCCTATGTCGATTCGGTTTGTGAGGTGGCACCCGCGGTGTCGGTGATCAGTGAGCAGTAACGAGTGATCAGAACGCTGTTTTGATTGCTGAGCCAGGAGAGGTGAAATGAAGATAACTGACGCGTTGCTGGGAGAACATGGTGCATTTTACGCCCAGTTTGATCATCTACAGGATGTGGTACCAGCGACGGGTGGTCTTGCGCTCGTCCAGGCCCTGGGTGCGCTCCTCGCCAGTTCGCTGGAGGTGCATGCGAAGCTGGAGAACGATCTGCTCATAACGGCTCTGGAGCGCCGGCTGGGGACTGATGAAGCGTTGTTGCAGGTGATGCGCCAGGAGCATGAGGAGATCGAGGGGGCATTGTCGCGTCTGCGGCTCATTCGGGACCTGAGTGAGGCTCAGGATCTCGTGCTTGAGACGGTGGATGCGGCACGAAATCATTTCCTCAAGGAGGAGCAGGCTCTTTTCCCGATGGCGGAGGAGGAGTTAGACGCAGAAACCCTGGTGCATCTCGGCGAGCAGTGGGCTGAGATGCGAGGCGTCAAGGTTGCCTGAGGAGGAAAATGACGATGACCTACTTTGAATCAAAGCCGGCTGAGTCCTTCGAGTTTCAGGATATCCTGTACACCAAGCAGGATTGGGTGGCGACCATCACAATCAACCGACCCTACAACTACAACGCATACAGCACGCTGGCTCTGCGGGAACTGGCGACGGCCTTCCAGGATGCTTCCTTCGATGATCGGATCGGGGTCATTGTATTCACCGGGGCCGGCCACAACGCCTTTTGCACTGGCGGTGATGTAAAAGAATACGAGGCGTTGTACACCACCCGACCTCGCGACTACTGGAAGTACATGGGATTGTTCAGAAGTTACATCGAGAGTATTCTGAACAGCGGCAAGCCGGTCATCGCCCGGCTCAATGGCATGGCTGTGGGCGGCGGTAACGAGTCCCAGTTAGCCTGTGATCTGTCCGTTATGGCGGAGCATGCCTGGATCGGGCAGGTCGGGACGCGAGTGGGGAGTGTCGCCTCGGGTGGCTCCACACAGTGGCTGCCTCTGGTCGTCGGCGACCGGCGCGCGAGAGAGATTCTGCTGCTTAACGAGCGTATTTCGGCGTATCAGGCGCTGGAATGGGGGCTTGTCAACCGGGTAGTGCCTTCGGTTGTTAAGGATGGCAAGTTCATCGAGTTTGCCAGTCCAGACGAAATTCAGAAGGCGCTCAAGAATCAAGATGGCTATTCCATTAGCCTCGATCGGCTCGACGAGGCGGTCAATGAGCTGGTGCAGAAGCTGCTGGATAAGTTCCCGGAGTGCACACGTTACACCAAGCAGCAGGTGAATTTCTGGAAGGATCTGGCATGGCATCAGACGATTGGTCATGCCCGCGACTGGCTGGCGCTGCACTACACCAGTTACGAGCCCTGGGAGGGTATGCGTGCCTTCGTGCAAAAGCGGCCGGCCCGGTATAGAATGTTGCGTGAGCTGGCGGCTGAAGGCGGTTCCAGCGAGTTTGTCTGGGGACCCAACACCCAGGACTGTCCCGAGTGCGGCGCGGAGGGACTGCCGGCGGCGTTTAAGTACTGCGGTGTCTGCGGAGCAAGCCTGAATAGCCAGTGATCACCGAGGGGAGGTTGTCATGAGCTACGAATTTGTGAAACTGGAGTGGTCTGAGGGTATGGCGCGGTTGGTGCTGAACCGCCCGCCTCTAAATGTGCTCAACATCCCGATGATGCGCGAGGTCCAGGCTGCTCTGGAAGAGGTGGCAGCCGATGATCAGGCGAAGGTTGTGGTGATCACGGGTGACGGTCGGGCCTTCTGCGCCGGCGTTGATGTCGCCGATCACACCGCCGACCGGGTGGACGAGATGTTGCACCTGTTCCACGCTGTTATCCGGCAGGTGATGGATCTGGAGATGCCGGTGGTGGCGGCACTCAACGGTGCAGCTCTGGGGGGCGGCTGGGAATTGGCCATGGCCTGCGACATGGTGGTGGCCCGGGACGATGCCAAGATTGGGCAGCCGGAGATCCAGTTGGCTGTGTTTCCGCCGGCTGCGGCGGTCCTCATGCCTCGGCTCATTGGCCGGCAGCGAGCCATGGAGCTGATTCTCACGGGCCGGACGATCACTGCTGCGGAAGGCCGGCAGATCGGCCTGGTGAATCAGGTATTCCCGGCCGAGGAGTACCCGTCGGGCGTGGACCGGTTCGTGGGGCAGTTGACCGCTCTCAGCCGGCCCGTGCTGCGCCTCACCAAGCGAGCTGTGAAGGAAGGGCTGGAGCTGGGGGTGGGGCCGGCGCTGGAGTTGACCGAGGCAATCTACCTGAGCGAGTTAATGCGGTTGGAGGATCCACACGAGGGGCTGGCCGCTTTCATGGAGAAGCGCAAGCCGGTGTGGAAGAATCAGTGACCAGTATTCAGTAATCAGTAATCAGTAATCAGTGATCAGTTCTTGACAACTGGCAACTGAATACTGATCACTGAATACTGACACGGGGAGGATGGATGTGAACGTATTGGATGGGTGGCGAGATAAACCCCTTGAGGAAGTCCTAGCGGAGTTTCGCGATTTGGTGGAAGATCCGGACTTTCCAACCGTGCGCCGCTGGCGTGAGGCGGGAGGCAAGGTGCTGGGCCACTTCCAGGTTTACTTCCCCGAAGAGATTGCTCACGCCGCCGGCATGCTGCCAGTGAAGATTCGAGGTGCACAGGTTGAGGCACGGCGAGCGGATTCTCGCTTTGGCTCGTACTTGTGCTCAATCCTGAAAAGCTCACTGGAACTGGCGCTGACAAATCGGCTGGAAATGGAGATGTTTGTGACCCACCCGATTTGTGACGCGGCGCGCAATCTGGCTGGCATCTGGGCGCGGAACATGCCTTATCCGGCTCAGATTCTGTACCTGCCTCAAAATGCGAACTCCGCCTACTCTGCACGATACCTGCGAGACGAATATGCCCGGCTGAAGCGGGACGTTGAGGAAGTGGCTGGTAGAGAGATCACTGACGACGATTTGCGGCACTCCATCACCGTCTTCAATGAGAATCGGCGCCTGCTGCACGAGTTGTATGCCATCAAGCGAGAGACGCCCTGGCTACTCTCTGTTGAAGAGGCCTATATCTTGGTGGCTGTAGGTGGTATGATTCCTCGGGAGGAGCACAATGAGCTGCTTCGGAGCCTTATCCCGCAGATAAAGGCGAGGCCGGCCAGGAAGCAGGACAAGATCCGGGTCGTTTTCGAGGGTGGCTTCTGCGAACAACCACCGCTGGACATGTTGCGGGTCGTGGCCCAGTCCTGCTACGTCGTGGATGATGATCTCCTGATCGGGCTGCGCTGGATTCTAGAGGATGTTGCCACCGATGGTGATCCCCTGTTTAACCTGGCCGAGGCATACCTGGAAAAGTCAACCTACAGCCCGGTGCAGCACGACCTGCGAAAGCCGAAAGAGAAGATGTTGTTGCAACGTATCGAGAATGCCGGCGCTGAAGCAGCGATCGTGACTGCCGCCAAGATGTGTGAGCCGGGGCTGGATGAGCAGGTAGCCTACTCGAAAGCTCTGGACGAAGCAAATATCCCCTACTTCATCAGCGAGTTTGAGGAGAAGATGACAAGCTTCGATCATCTACAGATTCAACTCGAGACGTTTGTGGAAAACATTCTCTTTGAGTAAACATAGCATCGTGCGGGAAGGATGGAGCGATGACAGATAAAGATGGACAGGAAATTGTTGGACGTGGAGCGAAGGAGGGTGGCCGGCTCTTCCGCGAGTGGTTTCAGACGCTCACTACCGCGGCTGAGCGAGGCGAACACACGGCCTACGTATTCGTCATGGGGAGCATGGCCGAGATCCTGCGGGCCTTCGATCTCCACACGGTGTTCCCGGAGATCAACTCCTTGCAGACGGCGGTTCGCCGGGTAGCTGATGAGTACCTCAATGAAGCAGAAGACTACGGCTATTCCCCCGACATTTGCGGGTATGTGAAGGCCGATGTGGCTGTTCAGCTCCGCCAGGGCGAACATCCCATGGGGCGCATCCCCAAGCCTAGCCTGGCTGTGCTGACTAACGCCTGCAACACCTACATAAAGTGGGCTGAAATCTGGGAACGATTCTACCACATCCCGGTTTTCACTTTAGACGTCCCTGGTTCTCGGACTGTCAATGGGCAGTCCTGGCCGGGTGATCCAGACTTTGAGCGTGACCGCCGCTACGTGGAATACCAGCTCCGTGAACTCATTGCACTGTGCGAGGAAGTCACGGGCAAGAAATTCGACATTGACAAGCTGCGGGAGATTATGGCACGCGCCAATGAAATGAGCGTCGGGTGGCAGCGGGTCCTGGAGTTGAACCAAAGCATCCCGGCCCTTTTCAACGCGCTCACCGAAGGGACCATCTACCTGGGTGTTGCAAATGCTTTGCGTGGTACACGTGAGGGAAGCACCTACTTCCAGGATTTGGTGCAGGAGATGGAATACAAGGCCGCCCATGGCATCGGGACGTTGCCCGAGGAAAAGTATCGGCTGATTTTTGTGGGTGTGCCCTGCTACCCCATCTTTCGTCGATTCTACGAACTCTTTGCTGAGTGGGGCGGCGTGTTCGTGAACTCGACTTACCTGTGGTTTGCATCAGGCGGGACGAACCTCGGGTATGAGTACGACCTGGAGCGCCCCCTGGAAAGCCTGGCAGAAGGTGTGCTCATCAGCGTGCGCCATGCCATGGATAGCATGTTTTTCCAGGATCAAGTTCTGGTAGACATGATCGATTCTTATCACGTGGACGGGATTGTGTACCACCCTATCAAGAGTTGCAGAACTGTCTCCACCGGTTTGGCTGACAACCGTCGAGCGGTTATCGAGCGCAGTGATGTTCTGACCCTCTACATTGAGTCAGACATGATGGACAAGCGAGTTGTGTCGGAAGCGCAGCTCAAGAACCGCATTGACGCCTTCTTTGAAGGGTTGGCCAGCAGGAAGATGCGGGCAGCGATGGCGTAATCGTGGATGATTGAAAGGAGGAACTCATGGCATACGCAGCGGGGGTTGATGTTGGATCGACTCAGACCAAGGCAATCATCATTGATGAAAACCAGCGGATTGTAGCTCACGCCCTGGTAGATACGGGTGCTAATGTTGTGACGGCCGCGGAGAAGGCCTATCTGGCAGCATTGAAGAACGGAGGGATTCACGAGGAAGACGTCGCGTTCATCGTCGGCACGGGGTATGGCCGTTACAAAGTCACTTTCGGAGACACGCAGGTGACGGAGATCAGTTGTCATGCCCGAGGTGCTGTACACATGTTTCCCAACACACGGACGGTCCTCGACATGGGGGGTCAGGATACGAAGGCTATCCGCGTCCGCCCTGACGGTGAGGTGTTAGATTTCTGCATGAACGACAAGTGCGCAGCCGGCACGGGCCGTTTCCTGCAGATGGCTGCTTACGCTTTGGAGATTCCCCTGGACGAGCTAGGTCCAACAGCCCTCAAAGCAGAGAAGCCGGTGAAGATCAGCACCACCTGTACCGTCTTCGCCGAGTCTGAGGTGCTCTCGTGGTTGGGGCGTGGCAAGAAAATCGAGGACATCCTGCTGGGTGTGCATCGCTCAATTGCGACGCGTTCCATCTCTCTCCTGCGCCGTGTGGGCATCGAAGAGGAGGTCACTTTCACTGGCGGGGTGACTCGCAATCAGGGGATGGTAGAAGTGCTGAATGAGATGCTGGGCCTTGAAATGAACGTCAGTGAGGAGTCTCACTTCATGGGTGCGTTGGGAGCGGCTCTGTTTGCATTGGATCGGATTATGAGCAGCCGGGTTCCGGCTGGCTTGACGGAGGGAGTGTCATGATGTTCACCGCCGGCATTGACGTGGGATCGACGTACACAAAAGCCGTCATTCTGAGTGACGACGGCGAGATAGCAGGTAGGGGCCTTACCAATACCGGTTTCCGCCTTGGTGAGGCTGCCACCCGGGCATACCAGCAGGCGCTGGCTCAGGCCGGCCTATCAGAGAGCGATATCGTCTATGTGGCGACCACAGGCTATGGCCGCTACCAGGTCCCCTTCCGGGACGTTCAGGTCACTGACCTGACAGCGCACGCCCGGGGATCGCGCTTCTTCTTCCCCAACACGCGTACCGTGCTCGATGTGGGAGGGCAGACCATGAAGGCCAGCCGGCTGGATGGCAAAGGCAAGGTCTGGTCTTTTCGGCTCAATGACAAGTGTGCTGCCGGCACAGGTGCCTTCCTCGAGAAAACAGCCTACTACATGGGTTACAAGATCGAGGAGATTGGGCCCCTAATCGCGACTTCGAAGGAGCCCGTCGCAATCTCGGGTGTGTGTGCAGTCTTTGCTGAGTCGGAAGTCATTAACCACGTTTCGCAGGGGGCGACGCCGGCGGATATCATGCATGGCGCCATTGTCTCGCTGGTTGATCGTTCCGTACAGCTCATGAAGCGTGTACGCATGGAGCCCGAGTTCACGCTGGTGGGGGGCATCATGCGGTTTGACACTATGGTCCGCGTCGTGAGTGAGCGGTTGGGTGCGGACGTCAACGTTCCACCGGGCGATCTGGTTCAATATACTGGGGCCATCGGAGCAGCCGTGCTGGCGCATCAGCGCGTTCGGAAGCTGCGCGAAGAAGGACGCCTGGAAGACCGTCTGGGTGGAAGGGTCGAGACACCAGTGGCGGCAGGATGATTCTTGTACGTTTCCCATGGAAATACCAGTCAGGACAAAGAGTGACGAAGAACTCCGCCGGGAAGGATGGACTCGACGCTTTGTCGCGGCACCCGTGCGACTCAAAGAGGCCATAGCCCTGTACGAGTCGCTGGGATATGAAGTGCATACAGAACCTCTCACGCCGGAGGAACTCCAGGCGGAGTGCGAAGACTGCCGGCTGGCAGTAGCCTTGTTTCGGGTCATCTACACGCGTCGTGTTGGGGATTATTAGATATTGGATATTAGATATTGGATATTGACCAATATCCAATATCTAATCCCCAGTTTGTGAAACGGAGGATGGGCGATGTCTACCACGCACAAGGTG
>CAYYSH010000058.1:0-12800 GCA_964474265.1 uncultured Anaerolineales bacterium | reverse complement strand
TTCTTGAGTTCCTGCCGATCTACCTCCGGCTTCTCTGCCAGGGCCAGAAGATGTCGGGCCTTTATTGGGGTCCAGCGGTACCGCGCAAGCTTATGACGCCACAGCGGATTGCGCAGAAGTACGACCCGCAGCAGGTCCACCAGCCGATCTGGCAGGACCAGGTACCCGGTGACAGAGTCTGGCAGATCCTTGATTCCCAAATCGCTCCAGTGCCCTGTTTCAACGATACGAAACACGTGAGTCGCGTGCGCGCCCTCTCCCCAGACCACATCGGCCATGCCGACGCCGACAGCGAACCCCAGGCGCTCGCCAAGCCGGCGCAGTGCATCCGTGATCACCTGCCGCTCCTCTGGATCTTCCGTCCGCTGCCGCCACACACCAGGCGCAATCTCTTCACCGTAGGCCACCAGTGACGCTTGAACCAACTCCGCCTCGGGTGTCAGCCAGCCGGGCAGGTGCTGATATACGTCGGCCTGTGTGATCTCTGGCCGCCGGCTTAGCAAATCGATGATCGTCTGCTGCACCCGCTCTGCCAGGGGCATGGCCGGCGGCGGCCTGGGCAGCCACCAATGGGTCGGCCTTTCCCCGATGACAGCAGTCAGCAGGCCTTGAGACAAGGCCGTTCTCAACCCCTGACGCATGTGCTGCTTGACGAACGCCAGTGGTGAAATGTCGGTGTCGAGCGCGATCATGGCCTGATGCAACAGGCCAGATTCAGCCAGGTGGCTCATGGCAGCCGCAGCAATCCAGCCGTAGGGCAACGGCTCTGCTCTGTCAGCGACCACGCCAGAAGCGGCGTCAACGACCGACTCCTCGATGGTTGCGGCCAGGTCATGCGCATTCAATAGAAATGGCTGTTCTGTCGGTTGGGCAGGGGTGAAGGCAATGTGGTATGTGCCGCCGATAGCGTCGAAGAGATGGGCCGGCTCTGCGACCGGAGGCTGGTAGACGAAGTCCTCTATGCGAGCACAGGGTGCCATAGCCATCAACAGAGCGTGCGCCCGATCCGGATCGCCATCATGGAAGTGAAATATTGCATGCCCGTCAGGGTGGAGGGTCCTCAAGAGAGTGGCCATAGTGGCCCCCAGCGCGCGGACGTGACGCGTCCAACCACCAATCGGTGGCAGGAGCCCGCCCCCGCCGGCAGCACCACGCCCAAACACCCAACGACTCCACAACTGCTCCCAGGTCCACGCATCGGCGTCTAGCACCGGAGGCGCACCCACCATGAGCGTTATGCACTCCTCTGGCAATCCGCGAGCCAGCCGGCGGACCGGGCCGGCCACCAGGGCCACATTTGGGGCCGGGTCGAGTTTACGAAAGAAAGTCTCAAGCTCTGTTGTTACGCGGACCGGGATGCCAATTCCATCCGCTGCCGGCGCGTGAGTCAGCAGATGCCAGACATTGCGCTCCACGACACGTGTCTCGTCGATGGGGTCGGGCTGTAGCCGGCCAGCGTCCAGCGCGTGCAGTAGCCATACACGCAAGATATGCTGCGAAGCCGGGTCATCCGCGAGATCCGCGTCAATCTTGCGGGTGATGTCGGCCAGAGCCATCAAGTTGCGCGGGCTGTAGCTGTCCAGGTGCCGGCGCGCGATTTCGCGCCCCGATGTATCTTGTGCGTCTACGAGCCACTCCAGAATAAACCAGAAGCTCAGGCCACGCCGCTCAAACTGAGCCGCACGCTCGACGTCTTCTTCATCAGCCGGGGTCCGTCCCAGGAACCCGCAGGCCTGGCAGGCCAGCTCCTTTTCGACTGGCACCTGGCGAGTCGGGTCCAGGATGAAGGCGATTGCGGACGTCTGTTCGCCACACACAGAGCAAGTTGTCTGATACAGGCTCTGGATGTGCAGATCCAGTGGCGTATCTCGCTTGGTTGTCTCAGCAAGCCGACTTAGTGCACGCCGGCGCCCGACCTCGTCGATGGGGACCAGTCTGGCCCATAGCCGAAGTTGCTGGGCCGGCGTTCGAACCAGCAAGATGACGCGTCGTGCTGCTTTGAGCGCTGCGCTGGCAATGGTGGTGTCCATGGCAAACGGCACCAGAACAACGTCGTCAGGTGCCGAATGAGCCTCGATGATGTCGGCCCAGAACATCGCAGCCGGCCTTTGTTCGTCGATTGGGATCAGGTGTTTTGCGCCCATGGCACAACCTCCACTCCGTGCGACTGAGTTGAGTATACCACAAAGTGGATTTTGATGGAATTGTGCAAAAAGGTATTGATTTATCAGAACAAGTGTGCTATAATGAAGGCCGGCTATTCTCAGTTTGACCTGTGACGTCACGATGGGGACTTGCCTTTTTGTTTGGAATCATGTAAACTATAAGCGCTTGGCGCTTAGAAAGGAACTAGCAGCACGATGGCTGAAAACGAACGCGAAAAAGCATTGGAAACCACCCTGTCCCAGATCAAGCGGCGATTCGGAGACGGAGCTATCATGAAAATGGGCGAGGCGCCCGGAATTCAGGTCGAAGCTATCCCTACCGGCTCGCTGGCGCTGGATATTGCGCTGGGCATTGGTGGTATTCCCCGTGGTCGTGTGACAGAAATCTTCGGCCCGGAGTCATCGGGCAAGACAACGCTGGCACAACACATCATCGCCGAAGCACAGAAGATGGGTGGTGTGGCGGCGTTCATCGACGTTGAACACGCGCTTGACCCCAGCTATGCTGCCAAATGTGGTGTTAACGTCGATGATCTGTACATTTCCCAGCCTGATACAGGTGAGCAGGCCCTGGAGATTGCGGAAGCGTTGGTGCGTAGCGGCGCTGTAGATGTCATCGTTATCGACTCTGTCGCTGCACTGGTGCCACGCGCAGAGATCGAGGGCGAGATGGGTGATTCCCATCCCGGGCTTCAAGCCAGGCTGATGAGTCAAGCATTGCGCAAACTGGCCGGAACCATCAAGCGCTCTAACACCGCGTTGATCTTCACCAACCAACTCCGACAGAAGATTGGTGTGATGTTCGGCAACCCGGAGACTACCAGTGGTGGCATGGCGCTGAAGTTCTACTCGTCTGTGCGGCTAGATCTTCGGCAAAGTGAGGCCATCAAGAGTGGTGGCGAAATCATTGGTAACCGGGTTCGGGTGCGGGTCAAGAAAAACAAGGTGGCTCCGCCGTTCCGCAAAGCCGAGTTCGACATTATGTACAATGAAGGCATCTCCAAAGCCGGCGATGTTCTCGACATGGCTGTGGAAATGGGGATTATTGACAAGCGTGGCGCATACTACTATTACGATGGCGACATGCTAGCTCAGGGTCGTGAGAATGCCAAGAACGAATTGCGAGACAATCCGGCCCTGTTACTGGCGATAGAAAATGAGGTACGCAAGGCGGCCGGCCTGCCAACCAAAGAGATCCCGGAAGGGATGGAGATGCCGGCAGCCGATGATGAAGAGACACTGACAGAACAGGAGGAAAGCGCCCAGGCATAGGACGGATCCTGTGCCTGGCAAACCAGACGCGAGCGGGAAGCATAGTCACAGAGCAGGCTGGATCAGTAACTCAGCGCAGGCTCTGCGACTGCTATGCTTCCAACACAACAGCTATCGCCCCACCCCGGGGGGCGGCGCACTCCCACAGGCTCGCAAGGATAGACCACTGTGCTGGCGTAGTGACGCAGGCACGACGGATGTGCGTTGATGATAAACTGTGAATACAGATGTCGATAGTGACGGATAGCAGATCAAGCGCGGGACCGGACAACTCAAGTCCAGACAGAGTGGACCCAAGAGGAGAATCTTAGTGCCTATCCGAAAAGTGCTCTGGCCAGTCTTTGACCGCGCCAGGGGACACGGTCGGAGACCGGCCCCAGCCATTTTTCGGACAGGCTCTTAGAGCCCTTGACCGGTCTGCGGCTAGTCAAACTGGCGGGTCACGGACCCATACGGAGTGAGTTTTCTCAAGTACTGAAGGCGAGAAATAGGTTTAGCGCACTCATACAATCGATCTGTCTCCGCACGTCGCACGCTGGCTGAAGGGGTTTAGGGAGAATACTTGTTTGCGCCGCCAGCGGGGCATTGCCTCCGGCAATGGACTGTGTGTGCGTCTAAAGGCGATAGCTGTGGCAATAGGCCACAGCTTTTTTGTTATCCGAGAGGGGTCATGGCCGGCACGATAACCGCGCTGCGGGCACAAAAAAAGCGACACGACCGGGTCAACGTGTACCTGGACGGTCGGTATGCCTTTGGACTCAAGGACATCGTCGCAGCACGATTGCGGGTCGGCCAGCAGTTGACCGATGAAGAGATCGCTGAACTCAAACAACAGGATACTTTGGAAGAGACTTACAACAGCGCCCTAAACTTCCTGTCATATCGGCCGCGAAGTACGGCTGAGGTCAGGTGGAATTTGCAGCGCAAAGGTGTTCCAAACCCGGTGATTGAGTCGGTCATTGAACGACTGACGCGGGTTGGCCTTTTGGATGATGCAAGCTTTGCTGAGTACTGGGTTGAACAACGCGAGCGCTTCAAGCCTCGCAGTGCCCAGATGCTACGGCATGAACTGAGAGAAAAGGGCGTGGCATCGCACCATATTGAGCAAGCTCTCGAAAGCCTGGACGAAGCGGAGAGCGCTCGCCGGCTAGCCAGCCAACGGGTACAGCGTTATGCCCACTTAGAGCGCGAAGAATTCTGGCGCAAGATGACAGGTTACCTGCAACGTCGAGGCTTCCGGTACGAGACGATCAAACCAATCGTTGAAGAGCTGTGGCAGGAACTTGAACATGCTCATTCCAATTCTTAACCTGATGAGACGATTAACCCCCGGCATCAGGCTATCGGCCTGGGCCGGTGCCCCCGGTGCTTACCGCGGTCCTGCAGGCATGCACACCCATCACCATCTGGGTGCTGGACCGCACTGTAGTACCACCAGGAGGTGGCTAAGTGGACAGTGTACTGATAATCATTGTGACAGCGCTGGTGGTTGGCGCGATTGGCGTCGTCGCCGGCTATTGGTATCGGACCTATCGCGACAAACGCGAAATTGGCTCTGCACACTTACATGCTGAAGCGATCATCGCACAGGCGGAGGCCAAGAGCAAGGAACTCATTCTCAGTGCCAAAGATGAGGCGTTGAAGATCCGAGATGAGGCAGAGGCCGAAGCTGCGAAACGCCGTCAAGAATTGCAGAAGCAGGAAGAGAGGCTGGTTGCCCAAAGAGAGAAGCTCGATCGTCGATACGACCAACTGGAAGGTCGGGCCCGGAACCTTGATAAACGAGAGAAACGGCTTCAGCAAAGAGAGCAAGCCGTCGAAGAAATGCGAGAGCGCCGTGTGACGGAGCTGGAGCGCGTCGCCGGCCTGAGCCGTGAGGAGGCTCGCGCGGAATTGCTGCAGGCAGTCGAAGAAGACGTCAGGGCTGATGCAGCGCGCATTATCCGCGAGGTGGAAATGCAGACTCGGGACGAGGCGGAACGACGCGCCCGGGAAATCATTGTGACGGCCATCCAACGGTGCGCGACGGATTACGTGGCTGACAACGTCGTCTCCACGCTCACCCTGCCCAATGATGATATGAAAGGCCGAATCATTGGCCGGCAGGGGCGGAATATCCGTGCATTTGAGCAAGCAACCGGTGTGGACGTCATCATCGATGATACGCCGGAATCCGTCGTGCTGTCATGCTTCGATCCCGTCCGTCGTGAAATTGGCCGGCAAGCCCTGGAGAAACTCATCCATGATGGCCGGATTCATCCGGCACGTATCGAAAGCGTTGTTGAGAAGACCAAAGATGAGGTCGAAGCGATTATTCGCGAAGAAGGTGAAAAGGCCGCTTACGAAGCCAAGGTGCCAGGGCTACATCCAGAATTACTCAGATTGCTGGGCCGTCTGAAATTTCGGACCAGCTATGGCCAGAACGTGCTTCAGCATTCTGTGGAAACGGTTCACCTGGCTGCCATGTTGGCGGCCGAGGTGGGCGCTGACGTGGATATCGTACGGGCCGGCGCATTGCTGCACGACATCGGCAAAGCCGTAAGCCATGAAGTGGAAGGGCCACATGCTCTCATCGGGGCCGATATTGCCAGAAGATACGGCATGGGTCCGAAGATCGTGAATGCCATCGCAGCCCACCATCACGAAGAAGAGCCCCAGAGCGTCGAGGCGATCATTGTCGAAGCTGCAGACGCGATCTCCGGTGCCCGACCCGGCGCCCGACGTGAGACGCTGGAAATGTATGCCAAGCGCATCAAGGCGCTGGAGAACATCGCGAAAGAGTTCCAGGGCGTTGAAGAGAGCTATGCCATCCAGGCCGGCCGGGAACTCCGCATCATTGTGAAGCCGGAAGCCATTGACGATCTGGCTGCCATCCAGCTCTCACGTGACATCGCGAAGAAGGTCGAAGAAAGCCTGGAGTATCCTGGTCAAGTCAAGGTGACGGTCATTCGGGAGACCCGAGCCGTTGAATACGCCAAGTAGGCTTTGATGGTGAGAGGCATATTCCATCATCAACGTTGGAGAAGGACGCACCGCTGGGCCAGGCTATCTGGTCTGTCAGTAAGCTGGAGAGGCTGCTCCACGTGCGAAATTCTCAACGATTGATCATGTTCGGTATGCCTTCTTTGGAGAATATGTGTTATAATTAGATAGACATTCCCCGGTCTCAGGCGGTGGGTCCCACATTGACATGGAGACCCGTAGGCGGCCATCCCAGTAAGGAGGCGACGTCATGGAAGACATCATCAAAGTCTCAGCTCGATCACGGACCACTGCGGTAGCGGGCGCCATCGCCGGGGTGGTGCGCGAGAGCAACCGTGCCGAGGTACAGGCCATCGGTGCCGGCGCCGTCAATCAGGCAATCAAGGCCTGTGCCATTGCACGCGGCTACCTGGAAGAAGATGGGATCGACGTCATTATCATCCCCTCGTTTGTTGAGGTGATGATTGGTGAGCAGGAGCGAACCGCAGTACGCCTGGTGGTAGAACCACGTTAAGCTGGACGAGCACGGGAGTTCGGGGGGCATGAGAAACAGGGGTGAGTTCGTCTCATCGCGCATCACCCCTTTTTCTCATGCCCCTGAGTCTGGTCACTGTTTTCGTTCAGCCAATTCTCGAAATGCGTCAGCCGATACTTCCAGCAGGTTGCCATTGTCCCATCGAACAATCGCCACTTCTTTGACCACATTGATCTCAACGACTTCTCCTGTGCCTCTGGCGGAGGTGAGCCTGGTGCCAACCGCCGGCAATTCGCCTTTGATGGCCGTATACTGATCATCCTCGTAGGTCAGACAGCAGAGCAGCTTGCCGCAATTGCCAGAGATTTCCGATGGAGCCAGGGGCAATCCCTGATTCTTGGCTGCTTTGATTGATACACGCGGGAAGCCGTCCGTCATCCAGGACGAGCAACACTGCCGCAGACCACACTTCCCAATCCCGTCGAGGATTTTGGCCTCGTCGCGTGCGCCGACCTGGCGTAACTCTACGCGTGCTTTGAGTGTCTTGGTGAGATCACGAACCAAGGCCCTAAAATCGACGCGTTGCTCTGCCGTAAAATAGATGGTCAGCCGGCTGCCATCGAAGTTGTACTCCGCGCGAATTGGCTTCATCGGTAGCCCGTGCTCTCTGACCTTCGCGCGGGTGGTAGCCAGCACCTCCGGTTCCTTCAGCTTCAGCCGCTCCATCTCGGTCAGGTCGCGCCAATCGGCTCGCCGGTGAATAGGCTTCAAGGCAGTCTTGAGCTCTTCATCGAAAACCTGTCTTGGCGCGATGACAACCCGGCCGGCCTCAACCCCCTGCGAGGTTTTCACGACCACCCAATCGCCGGCTTTGAGATCCTCAAACCCGGTGGGATCGAAGTAATAAACCTTGCCGGCTCTCTTGAAGCGGATTCCTACGATGGTAGCCATAGCGCAGTCTTCCCCATCGTGACGCGAAACGTAGATAGCTTCGGATTCGTTGTCATATCATGAAGTACAGCCTACTACTCTCAGTGGGCTTCATGACGGCATACTCAAAAGGAGCACTTCAAGTGCCAATCGCCTGTTCACATTGGCGTCAATCTGGCGGATTGCCTGCTGGATCGCGCGAATCATTTCAGCAATCTGATGAAGTTCATAGCCGGCCGCCTGACGCTGCAACGTCTGCAAGTGATCGGCGTTTGTCACGGCGTGGACAGCCCCGGTCTTTACCAACATCAGATCACGCCACCAACTCAACCACAGCGCCAATGTCTCGCTCAGGTGCCTCTCATCTCGGCTCAGACGATAGGCGGTTTCCAGCCGGTCAACTCGCCCGGCGCCGGCTACGCTCGTCAGTGTCTCAATCTCCACTTGACGTCGCTCCAAAATCGCGCTATCCTCTAACGCCGCGATTGCCCACCCGATACGGCCTGCGGATAGCCGGGCCAGCAACGCTGCTCGCTCGGGCTCAACGTGCCATCGATCTTCCAGAGCGGTCTGCACCTGACCAATGGCCAGGGGGCGTAGCGGAATCAGCCGGCACCGGGAGACCACTGTCGGAAGCAAGGCGTTGGCGTCCAGGGCTGTTAGCAGCAAAACCACATGAGCCGGCGGCTCCTCCAACGTCTTCAACAGGCAATTTGCAGCTTCTCGGGTTGCCCGCTCAACATTTGGGAGCAGAAACACGCGCCAACGCGCCTCGACCGGTGCCAGCGAGGCGTCCCTTTGGAGCGCGCGGATTTGGTCGATCTTGATTGCGCCGTTGTCAGGCTCAATGGCTCGGACGTCCGGATGCCGGCCATCAGCAATCAGGCGACAGGCACGACACGCGCCGCAGGGGCGGTTATCGCCCGTGCAGTTCAGCGTTTTAGCGAAAGCAACAGCCAGCGTCCGCTTGCCAATGGCCGGCGGCCCGGTGAACAGGTAGGCATGAGCTGGCCGGCCCATCAGAGCGGCCCGGCGCAGTTGCTGAACGGCAGTTTCGTGCCCAACGATGTCGTTCATAGATCCTGCTGTACGAAGTTGACAGCGCAATTTTGACTGAATTCAGACATGCCCAAGACCGACATAAGACCGACGTGTGATATCCTGGTGCTCTGACTTTGAACCTTACGAGATTTTAACACGAGCTAGCGATAACTACAAACAGCAGCAGGGGGGCTACACTGAAAACATGGAGCGATCATCAGATGAAAGACCTGCTAAAGCTGCTGTGGGTAGTCGCGGCGGTTGCCCTGGTGGCCCCGACCACGACGCTGAATCTACAGACACTCTTCGCTGATGCCGGCTCGCCGGCTCACGTCCAAGACGATTCTGGCCATGACACGCGCTCTGGGCGTGGGCTGGTCGAAGAACGGCAGGCATCAACCCCTGCACCCCCCCTTCAGTTCACCCTGTGTCCCGGTGACACCGCAACATTCCGGTACAAAGTCTATATCCCGCCGGCTCCGGCTCAGGCCGACATCCTGTTCGCGTTTGACACGACAGGTAGCATGGACCAGGTGATCGACGCAGCCAAAGAACAGGCCGTTGAGATCATGTCAAACCTGCAAGAACTCATGAGCGATGTGCACTTTGGCCTGGTTGACTTTCGCGATTACCCCCGCGACCCCTACGGGCTATCTACCGACTGGCCGTACCGCTTGCGCCAGCCGCTGATCAATCATGTCCCTTACGTCCAGATGCACATCGACGAGCTTCAAGGGGACGGCGGGGTTGATGGGCCGGAGGCGTACACTCGCGCGTTGTACGAGGCGTATGCGGACGATCACATTGGCTGGCGGCCTGAAGCGCGGCGCTTTGTCATCGTGTTTGGCGACAGTGTGCCCCATGATGACGATTTGAATGCCGGCGTCCCGGCCCCCCAACCCCACAACCCGTATGATACCTGGCAGACAGGCTACCCGCCGGTGTACATCGACCCTGGACGCGATGAGCAGGATGGAACCGAGGATGACCTTGACTTCCAACCGGTATTGGGCGCCCTTCGCGATCGCTCAATTACACTTTTATTTGTCGTGTCTGATGCCAGATTCGAGGGCCTCACGACAGAGGATTTGCTTGTCTACTGGCAGACGTGGGCACGTATGACGGGGCCAGGCGGTGACGCTAAAGTGCTGGAGGATGCGGACACACTGCCGGCCACGATCCAATCGCTGGTCACGGCCGCCGTCCGGCACCTGAATCAACTCACTGTGCTTGTCGCACCTTCCTGGTTCGACGAGTGGGTCACCGTCACGCCGCCGGCGTACCAGGATATCGACATCCCATCGCAGGGGTTATTTCGGTATTTCCAGGTGACGATTACCGTTCCCCCCAACATCCTGGCTGATCACTACATGTTTGACCTCATCGTCGAGGGGGACGGCACAGTGTATCGCCGGCAGCGAGTGGAAATCACAGTGCCGGCAACCTGCTTCGTCACACCGACACCTACATGGGAGCCCCTTCCCACACCCAGACCGCGTTGGTCACTCTATATGCCGTTTGTTGCGAACAATCTCGTGTACTGGCGGCCGTGAGGAACCGAAAAGTGGAAACATTGAAGGTGAAGGCCGTTGCGGAACTCGCGCCTTCCACCTCCAACGTTCCGAGAGTACTCTCATCCCCGCCGCCGGCTAGCGGCTTTCGGGTGGCTGGTACCCCTCAGGCGTCAACGTCGCAGTCGGCTTCGGAGGCGGATAGGGACCTTGTGGCGTTTCCGTCGGTGGGAAGGGATAGCCGATTGGCGTAGCCGTTGCGGCTGCAGCTTTTGGCAACTGTTGGGCCGGCGTCACCGGAGACGTCGTCGCCGGCGGTCCGGTGAATTGATCCAGGCGCTGTGCCAGAATCACGAAAACAGCAATCAAAATGAGGATCAAGAGAATCCTTCGGGCATTCTGCATCAATTGGCTCCTCGCTCGATGAAATCTTGTCTGGTTCAGTCGCTACCAATTGTATGTCGATGCCCTGAATTGGTCAATTGTGGTTGGCCCATGTATGACACATGTGCCACGAAGATCTTAATCAGTAACTCTCTATGTACACTTTTCGAAGGAAATGGGTTCTCAAACCTCTGCTACAGCTATGTCATTCTGAGGCGAAGCCGAAGAATCCCTGGAAGGCTACAATGCCCCTTAACGTGGTTGGATAATACTTGAGCTGATAAACCAACTCATTTTTCCCCAACGAAATAAGAGCTTTGACTACCCTATCAGGGATTCTTCACTCCGCTACGCTCCGTTCAGAATGACATATACGCAGTGGGTGCTCTCATCCTGAAAAGTGTACGAAGAGAAATCAGCAAATGAGCTGTTGTTTGTCTTCAATTAAGCTGTTCTTTCAGCCACGCCGGCACCCCCTCCAGCACTTGCCGGTTGGCGCGCAGTTCCAGGTGATTGAACCAACGTGGAAGATACCGCACCAGCGGCTGATCTGAGCTGATATCGGGCCGAACCTGGTCGGTGATTTCCCGGAGTTCGGCCTGGGGCAGTCTGTCGGCCAGCCCTTTGGTGCCGGCAATGATGTTGGGGATGTCGCGCGCACTGTAGAGGAGCAACGCCGGCCCTGAGAAAGTCGGCACCTCTCCCAACTCCTTCAGTAACTCGATGACGTAGCCTGAGTATGGCTCGCGCACAAACGGGCTCGGCAAGTTCTCGAACATCCAGGTGCCAAACTCCGAGACCTCTTGAACCACCGAGGGGCTGATGGCGACCACAACGTCGGCGTCCGTCATCAGAGACAGCCGGCCACTCAGGCTGTGGCCAACGGCGGCCACCGCCCCGTAGCGGCGCATATACGCCAGGCCCCCCATCAGATCATCCAACACGCCCGGCCCGATGGGGGTTGTGTTTTCACCGTGCCCTCGCAGGTCAATCGCCAGCACGGCAAAGCCGGCCTCTGCCAGGTAGGCGGCAGCGCCTAACCACTCTTCTTTCGAGCTGCCATAGCCGTGGCTGACCACCACACCCGCCTGGGCCGATGCAGACTCGAACAGGAAGGCCGGCACAGGATAGCCATCGCGGGACGTCACATCATCTACGCGTGTGAATTCCATGCCAATTCTCCTCGAAGTGAAGCGCTCCTCGCAGTCCCGATGCGCCATTGCACCGAGTTCGCGAGGAGCGTATCGAAACCATCAGTCACGACTGCTTACAACTGGTCGGTCCGGCCGGTCACAAATTCCAGCAGGCAATGGCCCCACAGGCCCATGATCAACGGAACCAGCCCAATGAGGGCCACCACAATGCCGGCGGGCGATGCGCCCAGACCAATCCAGCCCCAGTAGATAAGGGCCAGACCAAGAACCACTCGCAGAAGCCGTCCCCAGACACCATTCATGAAATGAATTACACCAGTCATCCTGTATTCCTCCTCTCAAGCAGCGGCAATCCGCCTTCAATACTCCGAGTCCTTCTCCATCTCAACGTCGGTCGGCCTCCCTCATGACCTATGCAGGGAGCTAACCGATCGGCTTTCAAGTGCTTAGATGCACAAATGGGAAAAAGGTTTCACCCGTCAGGTCTCACTGATCATCTGGCGGGCAGCCTCTCTCCAATCCATGCGGCCGCCGTGCTCCAGGAGGTACTCGAAAGCGCTCAGGGCTGCCTTGGCACCGTCGCCAATGGCGATCAGGACTTGCTCAGAGTAGTTGTCAGTTACGTCGCCGGCAGCGAAGATGCCTGGCCGGCTGGTTCGACCACGCTTGTCTAC
The DNA here is from genome assembly GCA_964474265.1 of uncultured Anaerolineales bacterium. GTDB lineage: Bacteria > Chloroflexota > Anaerolineae > Epilineales > JAANWY01 > CAYYSH01. Next base: position 212 of record CAYYSH010000058.1, on the reverse strand, counting down.
GACGATGTGACCAGCTTCATCCAGGTCTACCAAATGTGCGACAGGCGCTGACTGCGGCTCCAGCCCCAGCTCGATGAAGACCGCCTCGACAGGGAGTTCGCGTTCCTCGCCATCTGCCGCCTTTACAACGATGCTCTCCACGTACTCACGGCCCCAGATTGCAGCGACTCGCCGGCCACGTAGCACGTAGACATTCTCTGCATATTGAACAT
>CAYYSH010000057.1:0-12821 GCA_964474265.1 uncultured Anaerolineales bacterium | reverse complement strand
GTTCTACACCGGCCTGCGAAGCCTCGGATGGATTTCCACAGCGCGATCACGCAACCTGTGGCTTGGGCTCACGCTGGCCGGCATCCTCCTGGGCGCGGCTGTCCCCCGAGTGAGCACGGGCAACTGGACATTTGCCGGTGTGGGCGTTGCCATGGGCCTGCTGGCCAGCTTGGGAATCTATCTGATTGGGTGTTTGGTGTGGGGAGCAGGCGACAGCACACTCACTGACCGCGCAGCTCTCACCGCCGGCATTCTGGCAGCTCTGGTCGGACATCTGGCGGAGATCAGCGTCGGCATTCGTGTGACGGCAACAGAAAGCGTGTTCTGGGTGTTAGCCGGCCTGCTTGTCGTACTCTCAACGCGCTTTGAGGACGAGACAGCGCCGGCCGCTTCGCCCGCACCCCGACTAGAACCGGAGGGGATTACGCTAGCCTGGCATCCAGAGCCGGCAGCGCTGGGGATTCTCGGCGGACTGATGCTTTCGACACTGTCCTTCGGGATCTTCCTGTTGCCTGGAGCCAACGTGCCGGTTTCAGGGATTGGACGCTGGGTGTTGTTGATCGGGACATGGGTGCTCACCGGCCCGCTCTGGCTGTCTGTGCCGGATGCTCACAGCCGGCCAGGCACAGGGTGGATCTACCCGTTGGTTTCTCTGGTGTGGGCTGGGCTCTTCCTCGGGCTGCGCAGCCTTGTCCCGCTCATGGGAGGCGATGCTCTGACACTCCTGAACGTCTACTTCGTCTGGCTACTGCTCTCAGTGGCTCTGATCGCGATCATGTTGCCGCGCCGGCCAGCGCCGGCTGTGACATCGCAGGCCTGGCTGGCTGTCGTGTACCCGGTGTTAGGGGCAATTGCCCTCGGCCTGGTTGTCTGGCTGGCCGTGAAGCCGCTGTACGCCGACATCTACCTGGAGGCGGCCCAGGCGAATGCGACTGCCGGCCAGTGGTCGGCCGCCCTCGCCTTCTTTCAGCAAGCGGCAGACGAGTCGCCGGAAGTAGACGTATACCAACAGAACCTGGGTGAGGCTCTCGTGACGGCTGCCCGTCTGACGCCGGACCCCAATCAGCGGCAGGCCCTACTACAGACAGGCCGGCAAGCCTTCCAGCGAGCAGTAGAATTGAACCCGGCAGAGGGAACCCATCGCTTCAACCTGGCCCATCTCTACCTGTTATGGGCCCAGGCCACGCCCGACCCGGCCCAACGAGCGTCGCTACTCAGCCAGGCAGCCGATCTCTACGCACAGGTGGCCTCGCAGACACCCAGGGATCCAAGAGTGCTCACAGAATGGGGACGCGTGCTGCAAGAACAGGGGGATACCGAGGGAGCGCTGGCAAAGTACCGCGCTGCGCTTGAGCTGGATCCCCGCGATGCGCAGGTATACTTGCAAATCGGCAGCCTGTACCAGCGGAGTGGCAAGATGGATCAAGCGCTGCAGATGTTCCAGAAAGTGATCGAATTGGAGCCCCGGCGCGTTGAAGGATACCGCGCCCTGGCAGACCTCTACCGAGAGGAGGGCCGACTTCTGGATGCTCTAAAGGCACAGCAGCAGGCAGCAGCGCTGCAGCCCACTGATTACACCATCCACCAGAACCTTGCGCTGTTGTACCGGGACCTGGGCCAGATAGAAAATGCCGTGGCCGAGGCCAGATTAGCCCTGAACTACGCGCCGCCGGCACAGCAACAGGCGCTCCAAAGCTTCATTCAGTCACTACTCGCAGCCAGCACTCCATAACCCTGCTGCTGCTGGCTCGTTTTACAGCATGACACGAAGTACGCGGGGATGCAGAACATGAATCGAATCCCGCCCCTCTTTTCCCCTGCCCCAAGCTCCCCCGCCTAGACTGGAGGTGCATTCAACGTGGAGAGACTTGCGCGTCTGACGCTTGTCGTTGGGTTCTGCGCCGCGCTGCTGCTAACGAGCAGCATCGGGGCCAACGCGCCGGCCATACAGAACGCAATCGCCTTGCAACAGGCTACAGTCACACCGACCTATGGCCCTTGCGACCTGTCCGACCCACAGGCGCTTGGATGGCAACTGTACATGAGCGATCAGCCGCTCTTAAGCGGGATGAGCCCCCCTGCTGAACCACCGCCGCGCGAGGTGTTCGAGACGGGCACACGACAGGTCTACGCGGTGTTTCGCACACCCTGCGGCAACAAATGGCCAGAGCAGGTGACAGTAAGCGTTCAAATGCGGGATCGAAACGGTGGCATTCAGTACGACTCAGGGCCTATGACGATTGGCCGGAATCGCTGGCAGTCTGTGGAGTGGTCCGTGCCGGCTGGAAGATCCATCCCGAGTGGCGGGAGCCCGTACGTCACGAAGGTTTTCTGGCTCGACCAGGCACGACCAACTCATGTGGCAGAGGTTAGCTGGGTGGTCGGCGTCTCTATCCGGTTCGACCGCGAAGCCTATTCTGGCGAAGACCAGGTGGCCAGACTGACCGTAATCGACTACGGCGCTGATCCAGGCCAGGATTTTGTCACAGCACACGTATCCAGCCAGACCGATCCCAGCCCTGGTGGGATCGATGTGCTGTTGCAACGAAGCAGCGTTGTGCGTGGCCAGTTTGAGACCACTGACGGCGTCCATTTTGACGAGAATTGCACACAGAGCTCAGGCAATGTACTGTGTGTCACGCATGAGGACCAAATTCTGGCTGAATATCGCTCGGCACTCGATCCGAACCAGGTGTTCACGGATGAAGCGCGATGGTATCGTGCGAATTTCACACCGACGCCCACGTGGCCACCATCGCCCACGCCCGGGCCGCCCACGTTGACGCCAACCCCTGGCCCATCGCCTACTGCAACGCCGGCCACACCATCGCCGACGCCCACACCCACGGAATTCCCCTGGGCAACCGTTGTGCCGCTGACGGCAGTGCCGGGCCAGTACGATGTCGGCTCCGTCAGTTCGAAGATACCGGATCAGAACTTGCTGGGCACGTACGCGGTGTACGCCGGCAGCTACAACGCCCGAGGACAGAACAAGCTGTATGGCGCGTTCCACTTCGACCTGAGCAGCGTGCCGGCCAATGCTGAAATCACTGAGGCCTGGCTGGACATCGTCGGGCTCTCCAGCAGCAATCTGCATCCCGAACTGGGCGGGGAATGGACTTTGAAGATCCTTGACGGGACCGCCGATGGCACATGGACCGGTGGTGGTCATCCCTACTTCCCAACTTACCGGGTTCTGGTTGAGGAGCCGGCCACCGTGGTCCCAGTCGGCCCCTCGTTGGGCCCGGAAGATCTGGCCAATGAGGCGGTGAATCGCTTTATCTTCAACCAGGCAGCACGAGACTTCCTGGAGACACGGCTGCCAGCCGGCCAGGTGTCACTCCGCCTGGACGGTCCGCTGATGGACCAGTTCCAAAGCTTCACCTGGTATTCGGGTTATGGCTCCGGCGATCAGGACAAGAAGCCAGTGCTCCACCTGGTATACCGCGTGCTCGGTGCCACGTGGACCCCGTCACCAACCTCACCTGTCACGCCAACGTTCACGCCTTCCGCCACGCCGACGGTTACGCGGACACCAACGAACACACCCGAGCCAACCGCAACAGCGACTGCAACCCCGATGCCGCATATTGCGTTCGATCGACCGGTCTACTACACCACAAGCGCCGTCGCAATCATCGAGGTAGTTGATGGCCGGCAGAACACTGACCCCCTCGCAGCCGAAACGATTAACATTCACGTCCGCAGCCGCACAGCGCCATCGCAACCGGGCCTATCGCTGTCGCTGGTGGAAACGGGCGACAACACCGGTCGGTTCAGGGGAACACTGGGCTTCTCCACGACGGAGACCAACCCGGTCACCCGCAAGATTCAGGTGAGCGATGGCGACTGGGTAGAGGCTACTTATTTTGATCTGCCACGAGCTGAGGCCCACTGGTACGCTGAAGCGCCAACTCCGACGCCGACTGCCACATCCACGATGACGCCCACTCGAACACCGACACGGACACCGACGTCCACCTCGACTGTAACGCCGACGGCTACACCGCCGGCCTGGGTTGCCTTCGACCAGGAAGAATATTGGTCGGATCACACTCAGGCAGTGTTGACAGTGCTGGATGCCAACGCTAACATGAATCCAGCCCAGATCGAGACCGTTCCGATTTACGTCAGTAGCGATACCGACCCGCTGGGCATTTCCATCACTGCCCAGGAAACAGGCGCCAACACGGGACTGTTTACTTCGGCCGCTGCGGGACGCAATCTATCTTTCTGTTGGATATGCTCAGCGAGCAATCAAGCTGGAGGAGAATTGAAAGTATCCGACGGGGACGAAGTGACGGCCTTCTACTCCGATCCAGTCCATGCCGATTGCTGCCGAGATACGGCGAGGTGGTATCTCTCACCGGCTGGAGCCACGCCCACATCAACGCCTACACTACCCATAACGCCAATGCCCTCACCGACTGCGACGCCACCCCCGGCCAGGTTCTTCGTGTTTATGCCGGCTGTCATGAAGTAACAACGACCCCGCCGACCACCCGTAACTAGCCGGGGAACGGCGCGTTACATCCAACTGGACTGGGCATAACACGAGTCGCGCCGGCACCCATTGCTGCGCTTGACGTTCGTAGGACAAACGACAGGAAGCAATAGGCTAAGCGTCCAGTAGTAGCGCAGCAAACCAGCTATTATTACCCGATGTAGCCGGCGGTTGGCGGCTCATCGGGGTCCCTGGTGGAACAGTCCGTTGGTGAGGCGCATAACATGAACCGAATGGTCTCGTTCTGTTACGCGAGATGGATTGTTCCGTAGCGATCACAGGTACACACCGATCGCACACACGATGCGGGAGCGATGCTCTCGCCTGAAAGGGGGCCTGATACATGAAACGCGTCACGCTAGGTGCGCTGGTTCTCATTGCACTGTGTGTCATGGTCAGTGGCAGTGCTGTAGCCAGTGACCTGCACGCACTGTGGATGAGTCTGACTCCAGAGGGGCCTGCCCAGACTGATTTCCCCTCGGGAACGGACACGGTTTACGCCGTATTTGAATATACCGACTTTATCAAGGAGAACGTGCGAGTCGTCGTGTCCGACTACAAAGGCACGATCGTTTTCCAAAAGAGTGAAACGTTCTCCGGCAGTGGAACTGCATCGATTCGGATCACCAGCGGACAGGTCGCGTTTCCAGATGGGCCGTATGTAACGACCCTGTATTTCGCCGGCCATTATCTTACGCGTGCGGTGGAGTGGACGGTAGGCGGCGTTGATTCACCACCAACACCTACGGCGTTTCCACCAGCGCGCCTGGAGTTGAAGCCGGCTGCACTGGTGTTCAGTGCTTCGCAGGGCGGTGCAAATCCGCCGGCACAGCGCGTGCTCATTTCCAATAACACAGCAATCGCGTCCGCCTGGAACGCAACAACCGATGCGCCCTGGTTAAGGCTGGCGCCATCGAGCGGCTCAACGCCTGCTTTGCTCAGCATCAGTGTGGATGCCGCAGGATTGCCGGCCGGCGCCTATCACGGGCAGGTTACCGTCACGGCCGATGGGGTCGAAAACAGCCCGCAAACTGTGGATGTTGCCCTGGCTGTTTCACCACCCCAAGGAACGACGACGCTGGATGTGCCAGCCGTCGCTGAGGGAACCGGCTGGGCCGTGAGCGACGAGACGTCTGGCAATCATTTCGGAGAAGACGAAATTCGGGTGGGTGTCCAGGCCGGCCGGGATCATCTGGGCGGGCTGCAGTTTGACCTGTCTGATATTCCGGACGAGTCGGACATCCGGGCAGCGGCGGTGGTGCTCACGGGCCTCCGCTGGGAGACGCAACCATCCGCCGGCAACTGGGTTCTCGAACTTCTCGGCGCTGAGGCGGTAGACGGGTGGGCCGGGCGCACGTATGCCGGCATCGCAACGCCGACTGCGCAAGTCGTTTTGTTGCCAGACCACAGCGTGAACAACCTGGGCGCCGGTGTCGAAAACGTCTGGTATCTTGACGCTGCTGGCCTGAATGTACTAGAATCCTTGATTCGGGAGAGCGATTCCGCCGTATTGCGGCTGCGCTATGAGCCACAGCCGGCGGGAGAGTCATCTGCGGGGGCCGAGGATGGCCTGTTCGTGTGGCAGGCAGATGCCATCTTCCGGTTGAATTTCATGCCGGGCGCAGGACTAACGGAGACGGCGACGCCGGCGCCGGGCGTTACAACGACGCCCACATCCGCTCCAACGGAGCGACCGGCAACGGCAACGCCTACTGTGGCTACACCCGCACCGACCGCCACGCCGCCGGCGCCACCACCGCCACCGCCACCTGGGGGCCTGAAACCGGTGGGAATGGCATTGGCGGGCCTGGCATCGACGCTTGTGTTGGCCAGCGTTGTTGGCATCGGTGTACAGCGATTTGCAAAATAGTCAACACGCCCCTGCGGGGGCACCATAAGCACGAAAATGGCGCTGGCGCGGTCGGAGGCCGGCCAGAGCGTCATTTTCACAGCACAGCATAATTGATCGTCGCCTGTCTCGCCCCAGCAGGCATATTTGTGACGATTGCAAAGTCCTCCCTCAAGTAGGGCGGAGGGAGGATTTTTTGTGTCAACAGTGTTCCGTCACATTACATGCAATCTGCTGAGTTTTGCGAGGAGGAAACGCGAAGTATGGCAGTAAAAATGATCAGACCAATTTTAGTGGCCTTGTTGTTGGGCCTGGCGATGTTCAACATCGCACTGGCACAATCAGGATCGCCGTTGGTCGGCATCCCGCACATGTCAGATCGGCCAGACGGCCCCGAGATGCAGACATTCCCTGCCGGCACGGACAAGGTCTATCTGGTGTTTGACTATGAAACAGACGGTCCGGTAGAGATCATTGCCGAGATTCGCAGTGAGGCGCAACAAGGTTCGGTGATTTTCACCAGCCGTGAAACTTACAACGGGTCCGGCACAGCAAACATTGAGATTCCAGGACCGGGATCGAGCGCTTTCCCGGACGGCGTCTACGACACCATTATCCGGTTTGGCGAACAACGCTACATCACCGCCGGCTGGGAATGGGCTGTTGGGGATGTGGAACTGCCACCTGAGGACACCAGTGGTGGTCAGACTGTGAACAGCCCGGCACAGGCGCAGCCACCGGCAGCGGACACCGGTGCCGGAGTCAATGCCGGCCAGAGTTCCGCCAGCCCCCTTCCGACTCAGCCAGCATCTGCGCCAGGACTTTCACCGATCATCCTGATCGGCGTCGGCGTCCTCGTCTTGTTCCTGGTTGCAGTCATTGTCTGGGCGGTCCGTGGCTTCATGACTGCAGCCTGATCACCAGCACACTCGATGATGAAGTCTGGAAAGGGGAAAACGGGAAATGGTGGACGGAGTACAGGCTCAAGTCTCCGTCCACTGTTCGCCACTCTCCTTTTGATTGCCCTCACATGGCTGAGTGGCTCGGTCGTGCTGGCCGATGTCGCGGCCAGCCTTCATATGAGCGTCTCGCCGGGCGGGGATCCGGTTTCAGCAGTTCAGTCAGGGACGGCCACAGTCTTTGCTGTGCTCACTTATCAAGACGCAGCACAGACTGAGCTGCAAGTGTTGGTATTCTCAGCGGGTGGTGTCGTCCTGTTCCAACATACTGACGTCTACGACGGTTCCGGCGAGAGGAGTATCGAGATCACCGGGCAGGACATTCTGGCCGGCTATGTTTCGGCTGCTCTAGACAAGTCTACCGAGTTGGAAGAAGCTGTAAGCATGACGCAGCAGGCGGCGACAGCCAGCGCCAAGCGGGTGCGCGCAGCAAGCGTCGTCAATGTTGTCCGAACCCTGGATAGCGTTCTGGCCGCGCTGGAAACGTATCCTCTGTCGCTGGAAACGCTGGACGATCTGGAAAAAGCACGAGACCTGGCCTTTGAGACTGATGAACAAGGCTCAGAGATCATGACCGATGTCCCGGATGATCAGTTGGACGCAGCGATCGCTGAGTTGGTGGATCTGGTGACAGAAACAGTGGATGCTGTCGATACGGCTGTGGCCGGCATCGACACCAACACTCAGCAAGCGTGGCCAGACGGGGCATACACCATCCAGCTTCGGAGGAATGGTCAGATTAGCGTGGGATTTGACTGGGAAGTCAGCCCCGAAGGGGTGCCGGGTACGCCAGTCGTCTCGCCCACGCCAACCGTTGAACCGACGGCAACACCAGTACCGACGGAAACGCAACAACCTACAGCTACTGCGACCGCACGACCAGCAACGGCTACCTCCCGTCCGACGTCTGTGGCTACCAGGCCCATGTCACCAACACCGCTACCAACACATCGCCCACTGACGCTGGCGCCGACCGTAACGCCAGTTCCGCCTGTTCAAAGCACCACACAGGCCCAACCGACGATCCCTCTACCGCCAACTGTGGCCACTAAAGAGCAGGCACAGGTGGTCCCGGCCTCTCTTACCACAACCCCGATAGCGGAGGGGCAAACGGGCTACCCGATGCCACCGCTCGCTATGAGCAACATCGTTGCAACGCCGGTCGTGCAGGCGCCGGCAGAGGTGGAGCGTATGCCAGAGCAGCAAATGGCCGGCGAGGCCGCCGGATCACAAGCACCCATCGTGCCGGGTGTAACCCCCCTCGCGCCACAAGAGGTTCGCCAGTTTCCTGTCATCAGGGTGATTGCTGTCGTGAGTGCCCTTGTGTTCGGCCTGGTCGCGCTGTGGCTTCGCGCTCGAGTTTAGTAAGCGTCTCATCGAGCCACGCGTAGTGACGGCTGCAACTGTCTGCGCGGGGTTCGTGACGGCGAAGGTCTTGATCAGGACCAATTCACGACGATCATAGACCTTCGGCAAATAGGATGTAGGGTCCAAATCGAGAGATAGTGCCAGAGGTCGTGGTAGAGAACAACCTGCCATCACAATCTCTGTCACTATCGGAACTGTGGTAAACAGGAGGTAAATGTCCAATGAATCGTACAACCGTGGCTGTCATTGCGGCGTTATTCGCCCTGGTGTTGCTGGCCGGCACCGGCTGGGCCAGCTTCACGACAGCCCCCAACCAACAGCAGTTTGAGGCACTGGATGTCAACATTTGGCTCAGTCCGGCGGATTCCACGGATCCTGTTCGCCGGCTGGATCCAGGAACAACAGCGGCTCAAATTGTGATCCAATCCAACCTGCGAGACAACGACCCCGATCGATTCCGGGCTGAAATGGTCGATGCCAACGGCATCCGGATATTTCAGTCGGACATTCTGCAACTGCCCACCGGGGCACATAACGAAACCATCGTGATCACCGGCACTGCGATATTCGGCGCGTACGTTGACTATGCAGGCTCTGAGAAAACGAGTCTGCTGGAAGCCGTCAATGACGCTGTGACAGACGCGAACAAGGCCAACCCGAGCGCCGGCAACGTGCGTGGCCGAATTCAGGATGTGCTGGCTGTCGTGGACCGACTAGACAATGGCCTGGAGCGCCTTCGGGCTTTTGATCTGAGCGGAGATGGCAGTGCGGACAACGCGTTCGCTGCAGCCCAGGCTGCTCTGACAAATGTCCACAACCGGTGCAGCGAGGCCCTCGATTTGCTGAACGCCGACCCAATCAATTGGGACGATGTGCGTGCTAAACTGACATCCGTACAAGATGCAACCAACAACGCAGCCGCTCAAATCGACGCGGGACTTGCTGCCGTAGACCTGGGTGCGGAGCGCAGTTTCCCCACGACGGGTGTTACAGGACGATGCAATCAAAACACGGTACAACTCCGTGTCGCGGGTAGTGATTCCATCTCCGACGATTTCTGGTGGACGGTGGGAACACCCGGTGCCCCTGTGAGCATTGCGAACCCGGAACAGCCGACGTCATCGGGCACATTGCTGGCACGCCCGGCCCAGATTTACTCTACGGACGTTACAGTCCCGGGCGTTGCCCATAACACGGAGGTTGAAGCACTGGTACTTGATGCCCTGTGTCTCCCCGTGCCAGGTGCGAATGTCAATTTCAGCACGCCGGCAAATTCCATTGTCACAATCCAGAATCCACAGCAGACCACGGATGCCAACGGTGTGGCGATGACTACCGTGAACGCCACGAATCAGCTTGGCGAGGACGGCACGGCAACCGTGAACGCAGGTGTGGATTCGGCATCGGCCTCAGTCGGTCTGACTGTCATTGGCCCACCCAGCCGTCTGAACCTTCGGCTTGGCGGTTCCGAAGTTCAGCGAATCCCCAACTACGGAGTAGGGAGCACAGTTCAGGTCAGTGCTGTCGTCAAAGACGCCAATGGCAATGACGTCGCCGATGGTACGCAGGTGCAGTTCACCATCACGCCACCTGATCACTCGTTTTCGGACAGCGGCCAGGTGACAACAAGCAGTGGCCAGGCAAGTGTGCCTCTGGTTCTCGGCACCAAAAGGGGTCTGTACATGATCAGCGCTGAGGCTGCCGGCGCCACAGACTCGCAGCAAATACGCGTCGTTGGCCCTCCGGACCAAATCGAGGTCACGGCGGAGCCATCGATCATCTCTGTTGACACGCCAATTATTGACGATCGATCCAGTCAGATTACAGTGACAGTGAAGGATAGCGAAGGCCAATGGGCTCCTGACAGCACTATCGTGGAGTTCGAGTTTGTTGATCCGGCCGATGCTGACTGGGCCTACTTCACCCTCCGACCAGACAACAGTGGTCACTACACCACTCCGCTTACCGACGGTCAGGCTTCTACGACGCTGGTAGGCAGCCCCACCAACCTGTCGGATCCAAGCCAGGGGCTATCGTATCGAGCAGTCGATGTCCGTGTGACGGCCACGTACGCGGTGAGCGGCGAGGTGCGCGGTTCAGTATCACACGATATCACGGTCATCTTGCGCGGTAAGACGGTGTTCGTACCATTGATCACCAAGCAGCGGCAGTAAGGTTTGGCGTTTGTTGTATTGCGATCACGTGAAGAGGCCGGCTGGTTCTCCCAGCCGGCCTCTTGCATATAGGCAGTCCCCGCCTCCAGCCGAGCATCATGGCAGCGAGTAACTAATAGTCAACACCGGTGGAGCGCCAAGACCGCCAACGCCGTAGCCTGAATCCCAGGAAAAAATGTCGTTGCCCCCGGACTCTGGCCCATTGATTCGGAAGGAAACGGCGCCGGTTGTATGCACGCGATCTGCCAGTTGATCGAGTAACGCTTCGTTGAATGTCAGCGTATTCACGTGGTTCGCGCGCAAGTCAGAGCCTGCCAACGGCCCACCGACGATTCCGAGGGACTTTGCGTTAGCGATGGCGTCGTAGCCGCTGTTGGCCCAGCCGGCGTCGACGGTGGATTCGAGCATGTGAACGGCCCACGTTCCATTGCCACTGAGATACTCGGCTGTCTGCCCGGTGAGTGTCAGCGTGGCTCCAGTGATCTGCGCGCCGGCTGGCACACCCGCCAAGTCGAACTGCACGGCTCCAACGTAGATCAGATCATTGTAGAACCCGGAGTACATGTCATCATCGCCGAAGTGATTCGCATGGGCCTCGTCGCTAACCACCCAGCCCACCTGAGACTCGCGCGGCGTGATTCGAACCTGATAATCACCTGGGGTTCCGCCACTCTCAGCCGGCCGCGCCACGACGACCGTCCAGTAGTCGCCGTAAAGGGAGTCCGCGTTGTAGGCATGGCCGGCACCGATATCCACGTATTTGGGATCCATGAGGATCCCCTCATGCCTGGGGTTTCTCAGCCAGGCATCCACGATCTCATTGACGTCAGCGCTGTTGGCAGCCAGCACCTCTTCCCCTTCACCAAGTGGGTAGCCGGCCCGGCGCATCCGGTCCTGTGGTGTAGAGCCGTCAGCACCGATGTGACTCCATCGGTCGTTGGTGGCGAGGTCAACGCTGTGGGCCTGAGCTGCCGCCATCAGGTACGTGTTCGGATTGAGGGTTGGTAAGCCACGGCTGACACGCTCATGGTTGATCACCTGAATGAGAGCGTCGATGTCGTTACCACCGCTGGCCGGCGTGGGTGAAGGCGATGGCGACGGCATAGGGGTTGGCAAAGGCCCTGGTGCCCCAGTCCGGCGATACCGCACACGCAGTACCGGGGGTTTGAGCAAGCCCCCAATACCGTAGCCCGTATCCCACGAGAAGGCATTGCTGCCACCAGCCTCTGGCCCCCTGATGCGGAAGGACACATAGCCGGTGCTGCTACGCCTGGCACCCAGCTCAGCAAGCAAGCTCTCGGTCAAGCCGAGGGAGTTGATCCTGTTTACGTCCAGTTGATCGGACTCGAGGGTGAAATCCCCCTCCTCCAGATCCTTAAGGGCACCAAGAGCCTCAGCATTGGCGATATCAACATATCCATGCCGGGGCCAGCCGGCGTCAATCGCGCTGCTCAGCATTTCGACTACCCACGTGCCCTCACCGCTGAGATAGCGTCGCGTCTGCCCGGTGAGCTGCAGTTCTGCATCCACGATTTGGGCGTCTGCCGGCAGGCTTGAAAGGTCGAATTGAATACCGGACATGTAGGTATTACCGGTGTAGACGCCAGCGTACAGGTCATCGTCGCCGAAGTTGTTCTCATTCGGCTGATGACTCGCCACCCAGCCGACCCGGTCCTCAGCAGGCGTCAGTTCCAATATCTCGACACTGCTATCCGATGGGGTCGGGGAAACCGCTGGTGTCGGGCTCGCCGGTGACGCTGGCGTTGGCGTTGGCCCATCTCCGCCGCCGTCCCCGAGCGTGTAATTGATGGTCAGGACAGGTGGCCGTAGAAGCCCACCAGTCCCGTACCCTGAATCCCAACTGAAGAGGTTGTTAGCACCACTCGACGGGCCTTCAACACGGAAGGAGGCCCGCAGTGTGCTCTGCAGCCGGCGTTCAAGCGCCCGCAGGACAGCCTCATCGAGGT
>CAYYSH010000056.1:0-12853 GCA_964474265.1 uncultured Anaerolineales bacterium | reverse complement strand
CGCGGTGTTGACCATCATTTCTGCCTGGTTTACCTACAAGGTGGTATCTGGCATCACAATCTGGGTACTGAGATCGGCGAATTGGAGCCCCATCACCACCAGCCCGATCTTGTATCTCGTGGGCCAATACCCCGCTGCGCAACTTTGGCGGGTTGGTCTGGGTCTTGCGTTGGTATCGTTTCTATTCGGGATGAGCTGGGGCGCATGGGGCGGCGTGATTCGAACGTTTGCTCTGGCGTTGATTGCCGGCTACGCAATCGGTGCGCTGCTACCGGTTAGTTTCGAGTCACTGGGACTGACAGCACGTCTCTTTTTTGCGGGTAACATAGCTGTCAATCTGGCCGGCTATGCCCTTGGCCGAACTCGCCTGGGCCGGCCACGCTGGATACTTGTAGGGTGGTTCCTGTCCTTCATCCTGATCGTGATCCTACTGCGCGGATTCCCAGGCACTTCGTGGCTGGAATTTGTACCCACCAATCTGTGGGGGGGCTTGTTGCTGAACCTGCTCCTGGCGGCTGTGGGCATTGCCGCCTCCTTCCCATTGGGCGTTCTTCTGGCCCTGGGACGTCGTAGCGATCTGACCGTTGTTCGATTGTTCAGTACGCTGTTCATCGAACTGGTTCGCGGCGTGCCGTTGGTAACCATCTTGTTCATGGGCTCAATTATCCTCCCCCTATTCCTGCCCGAGGATGTGCGGATTGACCGTGTCATTCGAGCACTGATTGGCATCACGCTGTTCAGTGCGGCCTACATGGCCGAAAATGTGCGTGGCGGGCTCCAGGCAATTCCTGAAGGTCAGTATGAAGCGGCCAAGGCGATTGGCCTGAGTGGCCCGCAGACGATGTTATTGATTATCTTGCCGCAAGCGCTGCGGCTGGTGATCCCGGCCATCGTGGGCCAGTTTATTTCCCTTTTTAAGGACACCACCCTGGTGGTGATCGTCGGTCTCACCGAGATACTGGGCATAGGTAAGTCGATTGTGCTCGGAAATCCCGAGTGGGTTGGCGCGCAGGCTGAGGTGTATCTGTTCATTGGCGTTGTGTTCTGGGTGTTTACCTACGCCATGTCCTACAGCAGCCGGCGGCTAGAAAAAGCGCTCGGTGTTGGCGAAAGATAAGATATAGACGAGGAACTGGTACGGATGAGTAGCGAGAATCGAGAATCGGTAGAAGACATCATCATCTGTCGCGATGTCCACAAGTGGTTCGACGATTTCCACGTGCTGCGAGGGATCAACCTCACGGTTAAGAAAGGTCAGGTGGTGGTCATTTTTGGGCCTTCGGGTTCTGGAAAATCGACCTTTATTCGGACCATCAACCGATTAGAGGATCATCAGCGTGGGGACATTATCGTAGACGGGATCGAGTTGACCAACGATATCCGTAACATCGAGGCCATCCGCAGCGAGGTTGGGATGGTCTTTCAGCAGTTCAATCTGTTCCCACATCTGACCGCCTTGCAGAACATCACGCTGGGGCCGATTTGGGTTCGCAAGTGGCCGAAAGAGAAGGCGGAGAAGCTGGCTTTGGAGTTGTTGGAGCGAGTAGGTATCCCGGATCAGGCCCACAAGTACCCGGCGCAACTGTCCGGTGGTCAGCAACAGCGCGTGGCCATTGCTCGCGCCCTCGCAATGCAGCCCAAAATCATGTTATTTGATGAGCCAACCTCTGCTCTTGACCCGGAGATGATCAAGGAAGTGCTGGATGTGATGCAGGAGCTGGCGGAATCGGGCATGACCATGTTGGTCGTCACGCATGAAATGGGGTTCGCCAGGGAGGTGGCGGACCGCATGGTCTTCATGGATGCAGGGCAAATTGTGGAAAAAGGGACGCCAGAGCAGATTTTTAATAATCCTCAAGAGGAGCGAACCAAGCTCTTCCTCTCGCAGATTCTCTGACAGTTGAGGTCGACAGCCGGCTCCGGAGCCTAAGCGCTTTCTTGTACTTCCAAATCGCGTAGTTTCGCCAGGTTTTCAATCTGGGTTTCCATATCTTCCACTGCGGCGAGTAGTTTGCTGAGCGCCGGCCCAAATTCCTCCGGAGCCGTCCGGTTGAGGATCTCCACGTGCACTTTGATCAGGGATAGCGGTTCTCGCAACTGCCGGGCCGTTGTCGTAATGTGCTCGTTCTTCAGGCGATCTAGCTCCTTCATTTCCTCGTAGGCTTGTTGGAGGCGGGTGAACAGTCGAGCGTTGGCGATGGCAGCCGCTGCCTGATCGGCAAACGGTGTGAGGGTTGTGATGTCGGCTTCTGTGAGCTCCTGCTGGGCACCTACGGCCATGGCTCCCAGGAGTTGATCCTGTGCAGACAGCGGAATGACGCCCACAGATGCCGGCCTCGCTTCCTCCATGAGTATCCCGCACAGCCGTTCCTCAAGCACCTCTCTGGCCCGACTCTGAGACTCGAGTGCCCGTCGCTCGGAAGATTGCAATTCCAACCTCTTGGTTTCCCGCTTCCTGGTTGCGCCGTGATGTAGATGCACTTCAATGGTTTCAGAATCGGCATCCAGGAGACCGATGGCGATTGTGGCATCCGCCATCACAGCGGTACAGCCATCAAGAATTGTCTGCAGCACGCGATCTGGGCTCAGCCGGCTGGTGAGGGCGGTTGCCGCCTGTTGTAGAGCGCGCAGGTTCGCGTTGACCTGGGACAGCTCTTGTGTCAGCGCTTGTTGCCTGCGGAAGAGACGTGCATTTTCGATGGCGATGGCAACCTGGCCGGCCAGCACGGTAATCAGGTCACGGTCGCTGGGGGTGAATGGTGCCTCTGTGGCCGCCAGCTTTGACAGGTTGAGTACACCGATCACCCGGTCTTGGAGTGCCAGCGGCACGCAAACGGCCGATGCGATCTCCCCCCGCGTCAGCGCGTCGGCCAGCTCTGGCGGCATGGAGACACTCTTGTCCAGCAAGAGCGGCTTACCATGCTGGGCGACCCAGCCGGCGATTCCTTCGCCCACGGGAGTCGCTGTCGTATCCAGAACATCCTCGGGGAGGCCGCGAGCCGCTTCAATGTAAAGCATGCCGTCCCTTTCCAGCATCAGCGACGCACGGTCTGCCCCTGTTTCCTGGACTGCCATCTCCACGACCTGATCCAGCAGCACGTCGATGTCCACGGTGGTCATGAGCGACGTGCTCAGTTCATACAGCGGGATGAGCGCCTGGAGCCGGGCATAATCTCGCTCCATGCGCCGGCGCTCCAGCGCATCTGCCACCGCCTGGCGGAGTTCGTTAGGCGTGAAAGGTTTCAGCACAAATCCGGACATGCCTTGCTTCAAGGCATCAATGGCTGCTTCCATCGACGGGTAGCCGGTGATGACAATCCCGATAGTGTCGGGCTGAGCTTTCTTGATGGCTTCAAAGATCGTGATGCCATCAGCATCGGGCATTTGAAGGTCGAGGAGTGCAACATCGAACGGGGTCTCTCGAGCAATTCTGATGGCGTGTGATCCGGAGCTTGCGGTGTATACCTGGTAGCCGGCGCCGGCCAGGATCCGCTCACACAGCCCAAGAATGTCTGGCTCGTCGTCCACAACGAGGATCAATTCATTCGACATTGTTGTCTTTCTTTGTGACGTGGCAACTACATTTCGTCGATGATTTGCATACGAAATGTTTAACGCAATGTTTCAAACGTTACGTCTGTGGTTTAGATACGCTCTCTCGGAGGAAGTTGCCTCTGGCTCCTATCCGTGATATACTGCAACCTACGAGTCCGTTGAATTCGACAGTTCACTCCCACTCGACTTTGGCCATTCTGCTGATACCGCAATATGGTGAGTAGTAAGGCACGCCCACGTGCCGTATCTTGGGGCTCTCAAAATGGCCAAAGTCGAGACCCAAAGTGCACGGAGGTTTGCGTTGAAACTTAGTATCTCTACTGGCTGTCTTTACGTGTTCCCATTGCAATGGGCGTTGAGGCGCGCGGCCGATGCCGGCTTCGACGGCATCGAGCTGGCCATGGGCCTGGAAGCTGCCCTACGTGGTCCGATCCGTGTTCGCCAACTGGCCGGTGCCCACAAGCTGAAGGTGTTGTCGGTACACCCACCGCTGTTTCCGTTGCCGGGGTGGAATCGCTTCGAGGACACGGTGAAACTTGTAGACTTTGCCGCGGATGTCGGAGCCTCGGTCGTGGTACAGCATACCCCGGACACGAGTGATCTGGACAGCCCAGATGGCAAAGCCTGGCGCCGCGCAATCGATGTGGCGCGCCGGCGAGGCGTGAATCGCGGAGTGACACTGGCGCTGGAAAATCGAGCCATCTTCTGGAACCGCCAACGTGACTATGCCCTTGCAGAGCCCGAGTCGCTCTATCGATTCGCTGAAGCACACGACTTTCGCCTGACACTTGACACGGCCCACGCAGCCTCCTGGCCATGGGATGTCATGGAGTTGTACGATTTGTTTCGCGATCGACTGGTCAATCTGCATCTGAGTGACTTCAAGCTATTGCCGGCATGGCTGGACCACCCGCGATTTCACACATACATCAAACACCATCAATTGCTTGGCCACGGAGATCTCCCGCTGCACGAACTCGTCCAGCGGGTCCGGATGGACGGCTATGTCGGCCTGGTGACCCTGGAACTGAGCCCGGTAGCGCTAAGGGGTTGGTGGCCGGCCAGACTACGCAGCAACCTGGCGGCCAGCGCCCGCTTTGTGCGCAATGGGCTGGCGTTGCCCTCGGCTGGAGAACCGGCCGCCACATCACTTTCCCGCCAGGCGAGATGATTGTGGCAACTTCTGTGGTGACTTCATCTTGAGTGCAGTGGCCAGACAGGCAGGTCCCCTGTCTGCCATTGATTGTCGCTGGAGAGGGTACGAGATGCCTCGAACCAAGATTGTTTGCACTTTGGGCCCGGCGTCCGAAGATGAAGAGACCTTGCGTCGGATGATCCGGGCCGGCATGACGGTTGCACGGCTCAATTTTTCTCACGACTCGCAAGAAGCTCATGCTCGACGGGCACAGTTGGCCCGCCGCATCGCGCGTGAAGAGGGCACCGTAGTGGCTGTGTTGCAAGACCTGCAAGGACCAAAGCTTCGGGTCGGCCCGATTGAGGGCGGAAAGGTCTCCCTGCAGGCCGGCCAGCGGTTTACGCTGACGACCGAGGAGGTGGTTGGCAACAGCCAGCGCGTCACCGCACCTTATCCGGGGTTGCCGGCTGACGTGAAGCCGGGTGATCGCATCCTGCTAGATGATGGTCAGATCGAGCTTCGCGTCCTGAAAACTACCAGAACTGCTGTGGAGACGGAGGTCGTCACTGACGCTGTTCTGGCTGAGGGGAAGGGCGTCAGCCTGCCTGGTGTAGACATCAGTCTGCCGTCTCTGACAGCCAAGGATCAGGCGGACCTGGCCTTTGGCATTGAGCACCAGGTAGACTACGTGGCCCTGTCCTTCGTGCGTCGAGCGCAAGACATCCTGGACCTTCGTGATTTGATGGCAGCCATGGGCGCGAAAATCCCCATCATTGCCAAGATCGAGAAACCCGAGGCCATTGCAAACTTCGACCAGATTCTGGAAGTCAGTGATGGCGTTATGGTTGCGCGCGGTGATCTGGGTGTGGAGATGCCGGCTGAGGAGGTACCCATCTACCAAAAAATGATCATCCGCAAGGCCAACGAGGTCGCCAAGCCTGTCATCACCGCCACCCAGATGCTGGATTCGATGATCCGCAATCCGCGTCCCACTCGCGCGGAAGCCAGCGATGTGGCCAACGCCATCCTCGACGGAACAGATGCTCTCATGCTCTCTGGCGAGACAGCGATCGGCAGTTACCCCGTGGAAGCTGTGCGTACCATGGCAGCTATTGCCGAAACGACCGAGCGACACTTGCCACATGAGAAATGGCTGGGACACTCTATGGAAACACATGCCGAATCAGTGACGCAAGCCATCAGTCTGGCGGTGGCAGAGATCGCGTACAAGGTGGACGCAGACACCATCGTGGCATCTACAGCGTCCGGCACAACAGCGCGGGCTGTGGCCCGCTATCGACCACGCGTGCCCATCATCGCGGTAACGCCAAATGTGCGAACTCAGTGCCGGCTCGCTCTCGTATGGGGCGTGCAGCCGCTCCTCATTCAACGTACCCAGACATCCGACGAGATGATGAGTGCTGCAATCGAAGCCGCCCAGGCAGCGAATCTGGTGAAGGAGGGTGATCTACTCGTGATGACCGCCGGCGTGCCAGTCGGCATACCCGGACGCACGAACATGCTCCAGATACGACGCGTGGGCGAGTGAATCCAGCTTCAATCATTCGTGAGTGGAGGAACGTATCGTGACACGATCAGCGCGAGATGAGCCATGGCCGGTGTGGCTGTTGGGCGCATTGACTGCGCTCGCGGTTGGGCTGATTGCCACAGGCATCTTCCTGTGGGTTCGCCGGCCTCCCACCGGGCCCATTGCCAGGCGGCCGACGGCCACCGTGACAGCACAACCGACGCTGGCGGCCAGGCGGACGGCGACCCCTGCCCCGATTGTACGCCGGACTTTGGGTGCGGTGCCGACACCATCGCCTGGCGTCGAATCGGCACCGCCCATAGCGGAACCAGTCATGACGGTGACGAAGGAAGTTGAAGCGACAAAATCGCTGACGGTGCCGCCAATCACAACCGAGGCCGCGCCCACGGCAACGCCCACTGGCGCGCCCGTTGTGACCGGAAATCGGGGAACGATTGAAGGACGGGTGGCGTTGCAGGGACGGGAGCGCTATGCCGGCATAACGTTGCTGGTCAACGGTACGCCGGCCGGCTCCACCGATGAGCTGGGAGTTTTTCAGCTCGTGCTGCCACCAGGTCGTTACACCGTGCGGGCAAGCTACCCGGCGTACATCGCCATTGAAGCATCGGACGTCGAAGTGCAGGCCGGCGAGGTCGTATCGCTGCCGCCGGGATTGCTGCATGCCGGCGACACTGACCGCGATAGCGACATCGATCTGTTCGATGTGGTCCGTTGCGCCATCGGTTTTGGGAAGGCGGTACCAGAGGCCGATTCGCACGCGGACTTGAACGGTGACGGGGTAATCGATTTGCGTGACGTGACTCTGGCGCAGCAGAATTATCGGGAGATCGGCCCTACGCCGTGGCGATAGCCGTTTGCCGTGCACCATGGCTTTCGGGTATACTTGTCTCCACATACTACATCTTGTGCCCATTTTGTGAAAAATATACAGCATATAGTCGTTTGTGTAATGGCGCAAGGCAGGTGTACTGTATACTGGCAAATGTGGTGATGCGGGAAATAGTCCAAGGTGGAGGGGTGTATTGTCAGTGGACGGGGTGCGATCTGGGAGTCAGATCATGACGGATAGCGTACAGACCGTGGGCGCCACCCGATCGGCAGGCTACCATCCCGTCTTGCGGTGGTTGTTGGTCCTGCCAAGCCTTGTTGTTATTCTGCTGGCTGTCGTTCTACTGTTGGGCACCCTCGTCTATCAGCGGAACTATGCTGGCCGCATCTACCAGGGTGTGCGTATCCTCAGTTGGGATGTCAGCGGTATGACGCCGGCAGAGGCGGAGGCCTATCTCCGAGACAAGATTCGGTACTACGAGGACGCCCAACTCATCTTCCGGGATGGGAACGAACTCTGGATCGCCACGCCCAAGGACCTGGGTGCTGACCTCGATGCCCGGTCAGCGGTGGCGGAAGCGTATGCTGTAGGCCGCGGGAGGGACCTGCGCGACAATCTCTGGCGGCAGTTCGATGTCTATCGACATGGGTACACCGTAATTCCACGTACCGTCTTCGATCCTGCGCAAGCGCGAGCGTACGTGGAGCGCCTGGCCGACGAGATCAATCTGCCGGCCCAGGACGCGGATGTGAGGCTGGCCGGCTTCACAGCAGAGGTGATTCCCAGTCGGATTGGCCGGCAGCTCGACGTGGAACCTGTCTTGGCGGCCATTCAGCAGCGCATTCTGGATCAATCTCAAGAGCCCATCGACCTCAACGTACGTGTGGTGCAGCCGGCAATTGACGACGCGCCGGCCATTGCTGCCAAGCAGCGGATCGACCTCCTCCTGAGTGCCCCCATAGAGGTTCGCTACGATGATCGCGCGTGGACCATCAGCCGTGAGATGTTGCGTCAGTGGCTGGTCTTTAACAAATCGACTGCCGGCGGCACGCTCAACGTAGAGGCATACATCGACCCGATGCGCATTCGTACTTGGGTGGAACCCCTGGCGGCTGAGGTATATCAACTGCCAGAAGATGCGCGTCTCGACTTTGACCCCAACACGGGACAGACCAGGGTCATCAAGATGAGCCGTGAGGGTCGCACATTGGATGTTGATGCGACCGTGGAGCGCATTATGCAGGCGGCAGAAAGCACGGAGCGCATCGTTCCCCTGGTCGTGATCGTTCAGAAGCCGGCGGTGGATGCCCGTGATCTGCCGAATATGGGGATCAAGGAGCTGGTTAGCAAGGCCACAACTTATTTTAAGGGCTCGCCAGTCGGCCGCGTCAAGAATATCCAGATATCTGCATCGAAGTTTAACGGTGTGGTCATACCGCCAGGTGAGGTTTTCTCCTTCAATCGGTATCTGGGAAGCGTAAGTAAGGAAGAAGGGTACGAAGAGGCGTACATCATCACCGGCAACCGCACGGCTGTCGGGATTGGTGGGGGGGTGTGCCAGGTGTCAACGACGGCCTTTCGCGCTGCCTTCTTCGGCGGCTTCCCCATCGTCGAGCGTTGGGCGCATGGCTATCGCGTGGGCTGGTATGAAACCGGGTCGATTCCGGGCCTGGATGCGACGATTTATTCTCCGCTGGTGGACTTCAAATTCCGCAACGACACCAACGCTTACCTGCTGATCGAGACCGAGGTTAATCCGCAGGCCGGCACTGTCACATTCTACTTCTACGGCACGCGCCCAGACCGAGAAGTGGAGTTGGAAGGTCCTGAGATTACCAACGTGACGCCCCCGGCGGATCCCGTCTACGAAGTGGATGAGAGTTTGCCGCCTGGTACGATCAAGCAGATCGACTGGGCGAACGAGGGGTCAGATGTGACGGTGTATCGGATCATCAAGCAGGGTGGCAAGGTCATCGCTCGTGAGCGGTTTGACAGCCATTATAATGCCTGGTCAGATGTCTTCCTGGTCGGCCCAGATACGCCCATTCCTGACCAGGGGTAGAAGACGACCCGAAAGCTCCTCGAATTGAAAAGCGGTTTGGAGAGACCTGTGCTCCCCAAACCGCTTTTGCTATCCTGTGACAGCGGGTTGATTAGTACTGCGGCATCGGAGGCGCAGCCGGCTCTTCCTCTGGAATGTCGGTGATCAACGCTTCCGTGGTGAGAATCATGGCCGCGATGCTGGCCGCGTTCTCCACAGCACTGCGCGTGACCATTGCGGGGTCGATGATGCCGGCCTCAACCATGTCCTGGTACTCGCCGGTCAGGACATTGTAGCCCAGGCTGTTGTTGCCCTGATCTTTCTGATGACGCAGAACGTTTTGGACCACGACGGCCCCGTCGGCGCCGGCATTCGTGGCCAGTTGGCGCATGGGCTCCTCCAGCGCGCGGCGGACAATCCGAACTCCGGTCGCCTCGTCACTGTCCGGCGGGAACGGGACATCCTCAAGCGAGGAGATCGCGTTCAGGAGAGCTACGCCACCACCCGGCACGATGCCTTCTTCGACCGCGGCGCGGGTAGCGCTCAGAGCATCTTCGACGCGGTGCTTCTTCTCTTTGAGTTCAACCTCGGTGGCTGCACCCACACCGATGATGGCCACGCCGCCGGCCAGCTTGGCGAGCCGCTCCTGCAGCTTTTCACGGTCGTAGTCGCTGGTGGTAGTCTCAATTTGGGCTCGAATCTGGTCGATGCGTCCCTTGATGGCGGCCTCGTCGCCGGCTCCGCCGACGATCGTTGTCTCATCCTTGGTGGATACCACCTTGTCGGCCCGGCCCAGATCGCTGATCGTCGCTGTGTCCAGTTTCCGGCCCACTTCCTCGGAGATAACGGTTGCGCCGGTCAGAATGGCGATGTCCTGGAGCATGGCCTTGCGGCGCTCTCCGAAGCCGGGTGCCTTGACCGCCAGCGCGTTGAAGGTGCCGCGCAGCTTGTTCAGCACCAGTGTGGCCAGAGCTTCCCCCTCAACATCCTCGGCGATCACAACGAAATCACGTGTGCCAACCTGAACCAGCTTTTCCATGATGGGCACGATATCCGAGGCGGCACTGATCTTGCGGTCCGTGACCAGAATGTGGGGACTTTCGAGCACGGCTTCCATGCGCTCCGCATCGGTGACGAAGTACGGGCTGATGTAGCCGCGATCGAACTCCATGCCCTCGACATACTCGGTCTCGAATGCCAGGCCCTTGCTCTCCTCAACGGTGATGACACCGTCCTTGCCGACCTTTTCCATCACCTCCGCGATCAAATCGCCGATAGCGCGATCATTGGCGGAAATGGCAGCCACGTCGGCGATTTCTTCCTTGCCGCGAATCTCCTTGGCCTGGCTCCTGATGTTTTCGACAACCTGCTCAGCGGCCCATTCAATCCCGCGCTTGAGGAGCATGGGGTTGGCGCCGGCCGTGACGTTCTTCAGGCCTTCGTTCACGATCGACTGAGCCAAAACGGTGGCGGTGGTCGTCCCATCGCCGGCCACATCATTGGTTCGAGTGGCAGCCTCTTTCAGAAGCTGAGCGCCCATATTCTGATACGGCTCTTCCAGCTCGATCTCTTTAGCCACTGTCACGCCGTCGTGAGTGATGGTGGGGGCACCCCATTTCTTGTCCAACGCCACGTTCCGACCCTTGGGGCCCAGCGTCACCTTGACAGCGTTGGCCAGCGCATCGACGCCGGCCTTCAGATCCCGACGTGCATCTTCAGAAAACTCTAGTTGCTTTGGCATTCCGTAGAATCCTCCTTCGGTACAGGTTAAAATTAGTCCTCGATCTTAGCGAGGATGTCTCGCTCACTCAAAATGAGCAATTTCTGATCGTTGATTTTGAATTCGGTGCCAGCGTACTTAGCGTAGATTACCCGGTCTCCCTCGGCGACATCCATCGGGTTACGATTGCCATCGTCCCGCATCTGGCCGGGCCCGACCGCGATGACTCTGCCTTCCTGCGGCTTTTCTTTGGCCGTCTCGGGGACATAGATCCCGCCGGCAGTCATCTCTTCCTTTTCGATCGGCTCAACAATGACGCGATCACCCAGAGGGCGAAGTGTCTTTGCCATCGAACAAAAGCCTCCTTTAACACAGAACTGATACGATTTTGGAACACGCCATCACTTGCATAGTGAGGATGGGCCACATAGTTTGGTGAACGTGCAAAACATTAGCACTCTGCAAATGAGAGTGCCAATGACGCGCGTATTATACTCAAAACCTGACGGAAATGCAAGTGGGGATTTGCGTGACTCGATGCTACCGGGCTGATCCAGAGGCTACTCTTGTCCACACAGCTTCATGCCCTCGTGGGCCGGCTGGGCATTGGGATCGAGCTCCAGGGCTTTCTGGAGCCATGGGATGGCATCTTCGCATTGGTCGATAAGTGCGTACGAGAGCCCGATTTCGTAGTAATACTCCACGGATTCTGCTCCCAATTCCAGGGCCTTCTGAAGTTGAGGAATCGCCTCTTCGTACTGGCGCTCTGCGTAGAGGACCCATCCGAGATGTGCGTAAGGTAGGGCATACTTAGGATTCGCCTCGATAGCTTTTTGAAATTCGGCAGCAGCCCGCTCAAACTCCTGGCTTGTGTAGTAGATCAGCCCGAGTTGATCATAGGCGGCTGGATCGTTTGGGTCTACTTCGATAGCTTTTTCCACCTCACGGATAG
Organism: uncultured Anaerolineales bacterium; assembly: GCA_964474265.1. Classification (GTDB taxonomy): domain Bacteria; phylum Chloroflexota; class Anaerolineae; order Epilineales; family JAANWY01; genus CAYYSH01. The sequence continues at coordinate 1,072 of CAYYSH010000056.1, read as the reverse complement.
CGCCTTCCGTATCACCCAGCACGCGAAGGTTACGGGCAACATCTAGGTGAATGTAGCTGAATTCGGGCGCCAGGGAAATTGCCTGGCGATAGGCCTCGATGGCTCCCCGGTAATCGCCCTGGGCTTCGCGTGCGTATCCCAGGTTGCGTTGAGCAATGTAACTCTCAGGATCGATTTCTACAGCTTGCTGGGCGCTTTGCATGGACAACTTCCAACGGCCCTTGTCGGCGTATGCCTCCGCCAGGTAAGCCAATGCCGGCACATGTTGCTGGTTCACGTCAAGTGCCTTCAGCGCCGCTTGAATAGCGGCGTCGGGTTGGCCTGACCAATCCAGGGCCATCGCCAGCGTCGCGTGAGTGTCCGGGTTGTTTGGAGCCAGTTCAGTGGCTCGTCTGGCTACCTCAACCGCCTCTTTGTAGCTGCGGCGGACAGTCAGCAGGTATGCCAGCTTGGTGAGGGCAGTAACGTTGTCGGGGTTGATCTCCAGAGCAGCCTGATACCTGGCGATTGCCGTATTGATGTCGCCTTGTTCCAGCGCCTGATTGGCGGCAATCAGTTGCTCTGCGGTGGTCTCGACCGCAGAATCAACCGGGGCCGGCTCCGCTGGCTCACGTGAGCGCTGAAAGCGGGCAGGTAGTCGGTCGGTGGGCAGAAGACCGGTGTAGTAGCCGGCGGCCAGGCCAATGGCAACCAGCAGGATGAGCCACGGCCATCGTCGCCGGCGGCGCTCCGGTCGAATGTACATGAATCCTCTCCCGAAAATGAGCGCGCACAGTCACTTTGACACGTGCTGTATTATAGCACGCTGCCGGGTGATGGTAAAGAAAGGACCTGCATCATGCAAGGCAATCGCATCTAGCGGATCCTCTCTACCCTCAAATGCAGTTGTCCTGGGTATGGCTATTTCTCCCTTGCAATGCAAAGCTGCACTATTTATACTTAGAGCCTCTCGGAAGAATGGCTGGGGCCGGCCTCCGACCGCACCAGGCGACACGGTCGGAGGCCGGCCAGAGCACTTTTCGGATGGGCGCTTATCACCTGTACCCAAGACTTTTGGTGATAAGTCTTGGGT
>CAYYSH010000055.1:0-12889 GCA_964474265.1 uncultured Anaerolineales bacterium | reverse complement strand
AGAATGGCGAGTATGTCCCCATCTGGCCCAAGAAGGAAGAAGCTGCCAAGCCGGCGCCGGCCTTGGGAGAGGAGACACTCGTCTTCGTCCAGTCGGCAGACGCCGGAACGCTGGACCCGGCATTGGAAACGAGTGCCAACAGCCTGGCTCCAGCCACTCATATCTACGAAGGGCTGACCGACTTCGAGCCTGGCAGCACGACCCCCATTCCGAAGCTCGCTACCTCCTGGGAAGCTTCTGAAGACGGTCTCGAGTGGACCTTCCACCTCCGTGAAGGGGTGACCTTCCACGATGGGACCCCGTTCAATGCCGATGCGGTTGTCTTCAACTTCCAGCGGTGGTGGGACCCCGACAACCCCTATAACCTGGGGCCTGACCAATTCATCTACTGGGACTACATGTTCCAGGGGTTCAAGGGTGATGAGAACAGCGTGCTGGCGGATGTCCAGAAAGTTGACGACATGACCGTCAAGCTCATTCTGAACAAGCCCAACGCCAGCCTGTTGAACACTCTGGCCATGGAGAACTTCCGCTTCGCCAGCCCCACGGCCATCATGGAACAGGGTGAGAACTACGGCACAGCCCAGGGCCGTGCTGTGGGGACGGGCCCCTTCATGGTGGAAGAGTGGGTCAAGGAGGATCACATCACGCTGGTCCGCAATGACAACTACTGGGGTGAGAAGCCCTCCTTGAAGCGCATCGTGTACCGCGTCATCCCTGACACGTCGGCGGCATTCCTGGCTTTGCAGGCCGGCGAAGTTGACGCCATCAGCCTGTGGGCAAGCCCCGGTCCTGACGAGATCGAGCAAGCCAAGAAGGACCCGAACATCCAGGTTGTCTACAACCCTGCTTTCAACGTCGGCTATCTGGGCCTCAACTTGGCCAAGCCGTGGCTGCAGAATATCAACGTGCGGCTGGCCATCGCCCACGCCATTGACAAGCAGGCGATTGTGGATTCTCTCTATCCGGGTGACGCTGAGCCGGCCAAAGAGTTCATGCCACCCAGCCTGTGGGGTTACAATGATGCGATTGAGGACTACCCCTACGATCCTGACCTGGCGCGCGAGTATCTGCAAAAGGCCAAGGATGAGGGGGTCGAGATCCCCGATCCGGCCATCTTCTACGTGATGCCGGTTTCGCGGGCTTACTATCCTCAGCCACAGCAGACAGGCGAATTGATCCAGGCCATGTTGGCGGACATTGGCATCAACACCGAGATCCGGTCCCCGGCCTGGCCCGATCCCTATCTGAGCGATCTGGAGGAAGACGGCACCAAGCACGATCTGTTCATGCTGGGTTGGGTCGGTGACAACGGTGATCCCGACAACTTCCTGTGTGTCTTCTTCTGCGGCGGCGACACCTCCTTCAATAACGATGGTAAAGGTGGTGGCCTGCCTCCGGATGAGGAGATCGCCAAGTTGCTGCGGGATGCCGTGGCTCAGACGGATTTCGAGACGCGCAAGTCGATGTATGAGCAGGCTAACCAGCTCATTCACGATCGGGTCATTTCTGTGCCCATCGTGCATCGCACACCGCCCACACTCCTGCGGTCCAATATCAAGGGCTACGTTCCCAGCCCTGTGCGTGAAGTTCTCACTTATCTGACCAAGGAGTAAGGGCGCAGTACGTCATCAGCCGGGGGGCGTTAGCCCCCCGGCTTGTCAATTCCTGTGAATCTTCATTGAGATCATGACTCAGTATATCCTCCGTCGTCTTCTTTTGCTGATTCCCGTCATCCTCGGAGTTACGTTTGTGGCCCATGGCATGCTTCTACTGACGGGAGATCCTGCAGCGGCACTGGCCGGCGAGCACGCAACGCCTGAGATGCGCGAGGCTTTGCGGGAGCGCCTTGGCCTGGACGACCCCCTGCCAATTCAATATGGTCGCTTCTTGTTACGCATTGCCCGGGGGGATCTGGGGCGCTCCGTGATGACCCGCGCACCAGTTTCTTCGGAGCTCAAGCTCTTCTTCCCTGCAACTATCGAGCTGGCGCTGGCAGCCATGATCATTGCCATAGTGGTTGGGATCCCGCTGGGGGTGATAGCCGGCTACAAACACAACACGCTGATCGATCTGGGTACGATGTTAGGTTCGTTGGTCGGGGTGTCTATGCCCATCTTCTGGCTAGCGCTCATGTTGCTCTGGATCTTTGGCCTGAAACTAGGTTGGTTCCCGACCACGGGACGCATCGATTCCGAGGTTGGCCTGAAGACAATAACTAACCTGTATGTCGTGGACAGCTTGTTGACCGGTAACGGCCGGGCGTTGGTCAGTGCTCTGCACCATCTGGCCTTGCCGGCATTGGCCCTATCGACCATTCCTACTGCCTTCATCGCCCGAATCACTCGCTCGGCCATGCTGGACGTCCTGGGCGAAGACTACATTCGGACCGCCCGCGCGAAGGGGTTGCAAGAGAAAGTGGTAGTGGCCCGGCACGCTCTCAAGAATGCCATGTTGCCGGTTGTGACTGTGATTGGCCTGCAGACGGGCTTGTTGCTGGCCGGCGCCATCCTGACCGAGACTATCTTTGCCTGGCCGGGTATGGGGCGCTGGATGGTCAACGCAATTGTGGCACGCAACTTCCCCGTGGTGCAGGCTGGTGTCCTGGTCTTTGCCCTCATCTTCGTGTTCGTCAACTTGCTGGTGGATATTTCCTACGCCTGGTTTGACCCCCGTATTCGTTATGAGTGAATCTGTAACTGAACCCCACGTGCAACGTTCCCAACAGGAAGCTCGAATCCCTGTGCCGGCCAGCGATGAGGCATGGCGGCAGAGAGCCGGCCGATCTCCATGGCACGATGTCCTGCGGCGTTTGCTGCGGAATAAGCTGGCTCTTGTAGGCATTGCCATCATCGGTACCGTCATGCTGACAGCTCTTCTGGCACCTGTATTGGCGCAGCAACATCCCAACAAGAGTGGGATTTTCAGGGCATATCCGAGGGAGAGAAAACAGGCCCCTTCCCTGGAGCACCCGATGGGTACCGACGATCTCGGTCGGGATATGCTTAGTCTCATCATGTATGGGGCTCGTGTCTCGATCAAGGTGGGTGTCTTTGCAGTTGGGTTCGCCATCCTGATAGGCGCAACACTGGGGGCCATCGCCGGCTATGCTGGTGGCATCGTCGATACCATCATCATGCGGATTATGGACATCATGTTGGCCTTCCCCAGCATTCTACTGGCTCTGGCCATTGTGTCGGCCATTGGGCCGGGGCTGTTCAACGCAATGCTGGCGGTGGGCATCGTCTCGATTCCTACCTATGCCCGGATTGCTCGTGCAACGGTCCTGGGCGAGAGCAGCCGAGATTATGTTACAGCAGCCAGATCCATCGGCGTCAGGTCCAGCCGGATTCTGTGGCGACACATCATACCCAATGCGCTCTCTCCGATCATCGTCGCTGCGTCCCTGGGGATCGCCACGGCTATCCTGGACGCTGCCGGCCTCGGGTTCCTGGGCCTGGGAGCCCAACCCCCTACGCCCGAATGGGGATTGATGTTGAGCCGCAACAAGAGCCACATGTTCACCTCCCCGTGGATGGTCTTCTTCCCCGGGGTCTCAATCATGTTCCTGGTGTTGGGCTTCAACCTCCTGGGTGACGGATTGCGCGATGCACTGGATCCACGGCTACGACAGGTGTAGGAGTGTCATCAGGGTTTCGAGGCCTCTTGTCGGTCGCTAAACGGTTCTTGTCCATCAGGTTCTTTTCGCTGACGATCGCATTGCTGAGCCTGGCGACTGTCAGTACCACATGTATCGCCATTGCTACACCGACCCCTACACCGGTCCCCCCAGCCCCGACCCAGCCTCCTCCCACCGTCATGCCATCGCCGACCTCGATGCCTGGTTCTCCAACCGCCACGCCTCAACCGCAGGTCTTGCGATTCGGTGTGCCGGCAGATCCCGTGCGACTTGATCCAGCGCTATCCCTGGACCCTGTCTCCGATCTGGTATCCGCACAGTTGTATGACACCCTGGTACGCTTCGCACCGGGTACGACGCGAATCGAGCCGGCCCTGGCCACCGAGTGGTCCGTTTCGCTGGATGGTCTCACCTGGGAATTTGTGCTTCGCAAGGGCGTCGCCTTCCATGACGGCACACCACTCACTGCGCAGGCCGTGGTCTGGAATTTCCAGCGCTGGATGGATCCCAATCACCCTGCTCACAATGGTGACTTTCGTTATTGGCAGGGGATGTTTGGAGGCTTTGTGGGCGAGGAGAATTCGGACGATTTATCATCCAACCTTGTGGCATCTGTCACGGCACCGGATGATCATACTCTTCGGATCGTATTGAACAAGCCATTTGCCCCTCTATTGCATAACCTGGCGATGAACGCTTTCGCCATCTTGAATCCCGATATCGTGATGTCCAGGGGGCCGGATGCCTACGGCACGGCGACCGGCCCGCGGGCAACAGGTACCGGGCCGTTTCGACTGGTTAGCTGGGAAGACGGACAGGTGACGTTGGTCGCTAACCCGGACTATTGGGCCGGCCCGCCGGCACTGAGCCGGCTCATCTTTCAAACAATCCCGGATGACAGCGCTCGCTTTTCGGCGCTGCAAGCCGGCGAGATTGATGGGATGATCTCGCCGGCAGTGGATGACCTGGCACGGGCGGACCAGGACCCACGCCTCCAGGTCGTCATGGACCCCAGGCCGACAACGGCGTTTCTGAATTTCAATTTGGATGGTGAGTATCTTGGAAAGCGCGAGGTCCGCCAGGCTATTGCTCATGCGATTAACAAGACCGCTCTGGTTCGGGATGCCTTCGGTCCGACCTGGCAGGTTGCCACACAGATGCTGCCGCCGGCTATCTGGGGCTACAATGAGAACATTGAGGACTATCCGTATGACCCCGGGCGTGCACGGGAACTCCTGGCAGCCGCCGGTGTACCTGAACAGTTGGAGATAGACTTGTGGTATCCGGATCGCCCCCGGCCCTATCTGCCCAACCCTCGAGCAGCGGCCGAGGCCATTGCCGCCGATTTGGAAGCTGTCGGGATGTCGGTGACCCTGCAGACAGAGCATTGGTCAGCTTATCTCGCCGATCGGAGCAATGGTGCTTTCTCTATGTGGCTCTTGGGCTGGACTGGTTACAACGGTGATCCTGACAGCTTTTTCTTCTATCATTTTGGGCTCCCGACGCCGCGTGAGGGGAACTACGTCAACCGGGACCTCCGGGACTTGCTGTTGCGGGGGCAAGTCATTGTTGATCCTGAAATGCGTGAAGAGATATATCAGGAGGCTGCAGCGATGATCCATGAGGATGTGCCACGGCTGTTTCTAGCACATCCTCAAGAGCCGGTGCTGTTGTCCTCACAGGTTGAGGGCTTCACCCCTAACCCAGCCGGCCCTGAGGCGTTCGTGAACGTGAGCCTGCAGAAGTAGTAAACCTGTGTAGAGTTAAGATCAGCAAGGCTCACCGCTGATGAATCCATTACTGCTGGTCACAAAGTAGAAGACCCCGAGCTTTTCAACCCCGGGGCTCCCCAACAGATCGGTGTGTACGGGCCAGTTCACACTCTATTCGATGATTAGCGTCTCATTCGGAATAGGTAGCTCGACAATAAACGTTGCCCCTTCGCCTTCGGTGCTCTCAACCCATATTTGACCGTCGTGCGATTCGATGATGCCCTGACACAGACTAAGCCCCAGGCCCACGCCCTCGCCTACGCCCTTTGTGGTAAAGAATGGGTCGAAAATTTTGGACATCATTTCTCTGGGTATGCCAGGGCCGGTGTCAGTGAACGTGACACGCACGTAGTCACCAATACATTCTGAGATCACGTGGAGCTCACCGCCTCCGTTTGGTGCCATGGCCTGGCATGCGTTAGTAATAATGTTGTGCCAGACCAGCTTCAATTGATGGGCGTTGGCCCAGAGTGCCGGCAGCGATGCTTCCAGGCGAGTCTCCACCTCGACGTTGCTTTGCTGGATGCGCTTTGATACGCCCTCCAGCGCTTCTTCCAACGTCTCGTTCACGTTGATCTCTGTCCGAACCGGGCTCTGCTGGCGCGCAAAGGCCAGCAAGTCGCGAACGACGTCGCGTGCCCGGAGGGCACCTCGTATGATTCGGTCGAGGTCCCGCTGCATCATTTCGTCGTCTGTTTCTTCCCGGAGAATCTGAGCAAAGCCCAGGACTGCCGTCAGGGGGTTGTTGAGCTCGTGGGCCGCGCCCGCCACCAGCCGGCCAAGTGCCGCCGATTTTTCTGCTTGAAGTAATCGGTCTTGCATACTTTTCGCCTCGGTCAGATCATGCACAATGAAAAGGTACGAGTCTGTGCCCATAATCGGTGAAGCCGCAATCTGGCAGAATGTATGACCGTCGTCAACTCGCTGGAACCGGGTTTCGAATGCCCGGGGTTCACCTGACCGCACGGCCTGCCAGTGCTCTTCCACAGACTTGTGTTCATCTTCTGAGATGAGCTGAAATATGGTTTGCCCAATCACATCCTCGGGCTCGATCCCCACCAGTTCACGCAGTCGGGCGTTGGCATACGTGATGATCCCATCTTGGTCGACAATTAAGATGAGATCCAATGTTTTGTCGAAGATGGCCGGGAGCTGGATTGGGATCTGACTGAGAGGACCATACTTTCCCCGAGGGGTGACGTTAGTTTCAAGTTGGCTCATGTCGTGTTCTCGGTCGATCTCCCATCACGACCATAGTGGTAGTGTGTATGCAGGACCTGTCTTCAGGCGTTGCGCCTGCGGGGCCGGCTGAGTACTCCGGTTCTTTGAGTACCAAATTATACATGATAGATGGAAATTGGAAAAATAGTTTGCCGGCCTTCCTGGCTCGTCGGTCTTGGTTGATCTAGAGTATACATGAACGGGTTGCACGGATGGGATTTCATACATGAAATTCACGTGAATTTCACAAAGGGGGGAGAGCAGCTTCACGTCCGGCCATGGCGTCGGAAAGAACAGGCCATTCGGCTGTGCCTAAACTTATGACTCGTGGCGTGATCAGCCGGAGCAGTGTGCTATTTGGGTGCCCCATCTTGCGGTTCAGCGGCTGCAATTGTGTAACCGTGGCGCCGGACCGTCTGGATATAGATGGGACGTGCAGGATCGGGTTCGATCTTGAGTCGAACGTTTCGAATGTGTGCTCGAACCAGGTCCGGGGAGCCGGCACCCTCCGGGTAGCCCCACACTTCATTCAAGAGTCGATACGGAGAGATGATCTCGCCGGCATGTTCCATGAGGTACTTTAGAAGATCGTACTCTGTTGGCGTGAGCAGGATGCCCTCACTGTTGCCGGCGTACACTTCTGCTGTCCGCGAATCCAGTGTTAAATCGCCAACTGTGAGGGTTGGGGGTGGGGCTCCACGCGGGCGACGAGGCCGCAACAGGGCCCGCACGCGGGCGCTGAGCTCTCGAATGTCAAAAGGTTTGGCGATGTAATCATCAGCGCCTGCGTCGAGACCGTCAACCAGGTCAGGGACAGTTCCTTTGGCGGTGACCATCAAGATCGGTATTTCGGCTGTATCCGGCCGTGCGCGCAGGCGGCGGCATAGCTCGATACCGTCCATATGGGGCATCATGATGTCCAGGGTGATAAGGTCTGGCTTCTGACGATCGATTTCGGCGAGCGCCTGGGCCGCAGTATGTACGACCGTGACTTCGTGATCATCCCGCCGCAGGATTCGGGCGATTGTGGCAGCCGCATCCAGGTCATCTTCAACTACGAGTATCGTTGCCATAGCGCTTCCCACCTGTCGATAAAGGCTGAGGTGTTTCTGTAAAGGTTATCACTTAGTTTGACGCCATTCACACAACCGGGTTACGAAAGCAGCCATGCCGGCAGCCCGCCGTAGCCACCGCAGTGTCACTCACTGGACTGTCTGGCTTCAGGCTTCCAGGAGCGCGCGATCTCGGGGCCTGAGGTTCTCCTGACCCGGTTCGAGCCCCGGGCCTGGAAGCCACCGGTGCTGTGTTATTTGACCTGTGTGAGGGGGTCGTTCACTGCCCGCCGCCGGCTTCCTTAATGCCGGCGCCGGTGAAGGGCACGAATCGCACCCCACCCAGGTTCCGTGTTTCCAGTTTGTCGCCGTGCTTAGTGATCTGCCACAGGGTCTGGTAGCCCCCGGGGGGACCGATGGGGATGACCAGCCGGCCACCATCCTTCAATTGCTGGATGAGTGGAGGCGGCACGTGGTCGGGTGCGGCCGTGACCACAATGGCGTCGTACGGGGCGTGCTCTTCCCACCCGTAATAGCCGTCTGCGTTCAGCGTCTGCACCGTCGTATACCCCGTTTCCTTTAACGTCTTCGCCGCACGCGCCGCGAGCTGTGGGATGATCTCGACGCTGTAGACCTGATCGGTGATCTCAGCCAACACCGCTGCCTGATAACCAGAGCCAGTGCCGATCTCAAGGACCTTGTCACCGGGTCCAATGTTGAGCTTTTCCGTCATCAGCGCGACGATATAAGGTTGTGAGATTGTCTGACCATACCCGATGGGTAATGGGTGGTCAGCATAGGCCTGGTCTATCAGTTCGGGGGGGACGAACTTGTGTCGTGGTACTGCCTGCATGGCACGAAGAACTGCAGGGTCACTGACGCCTCGGGCCGCTATCTGGCGTGCTACCATTTGCCGGCGCTTTTCCGTGAATGGATCGCCGGCTGGCAGGGCCGTGGCGCTTGGCTCAGGCTGGGCAGTTGGGGGTGGAGGCGTCGCGGTAGGTGCAGGCCGGCTCGGACTGCAAGCTATCGTGAATCCGAGTATGCAGGCCACTGCCGCCACAACCGCCAGAGTCGATCCGCATCTTTTCGAATGCGCATCCGCGCGCAATCTTGTAATGCGATCCACTTGACTTCCCAAACCCAATCTGTAAAATTGCCATTGAACCCTGAGTTGTTCGCTTATAATTATACCCTAAGATTCGGATTGGTGAAAGTGGCGGTTGTAGCCTGTTTAGGGAGGCAAAGCTGAAAATGATTCGATTGAAGCCGGCCGAAGGCTGGATGTCACTTATCCTGCTGACACTGATGTTATTGACCGTCGCCTGGTCTATCGAGGCGGCTGACTGGGCTCCCGGGCTGTCTCTCCTTCAAGGCGTCATCCTTGGGGCGATCCTCATCGGATTCCTCTTCGCAGAACTACCGCTTCCAGGATTCGTAGCGCACCCTCTGAGTACGCTCGGCGGCATTGGCTGGTCCGTCTTCCTGGTGGGCCGGCTTCTGAGCCCAAGCACCGTTACGCATCGAATCGTGCTTGATGAAGCTTCATTGACCTGGGAAGTTCGGCTAACTGAGCTGTTTTACAGAATTCAGGCCTTTATCGAGATCGTGCGGACGGAAGGCGTTGGTCACGACAACCTGGTTTTTGTCCTGCAGATGGCGGTCTTGATGTGGCTGATTGCCTACGCGTCTACCTGGTTTCTCTTCCGGGTTCGCAGTGTCTGGGGCGCCATCATACCTAGCGGGTTTGCGATGCTTCTCAACCTGTACTACGCGCCGCCCGACTTGTATATCTGGATGGCGATTTACTTGTTGTGTGCCCTCCTGCTCATCATTCGGTCGAACGTGTTCCTGCAGGAGTGGGAATGGCGACGGGCCGGCGTGATGTACTCGCCCGACATTGGCTATGACTTCCTCTGGCATGGTGCGGTCTTCGCAATCGTCGTGATTCTCCTGGCATGGGTTGCCCCGACAACCAGCGCTGCTCCACGCCTGTATGCCCTTGTGGATCGGCTGAATGAACCGGTTTACCGATTCCAACGCGAGTTCAACCGCCTGTACTCGTCGTTGAACTACAGACCGCAGCCTGGGCCGGCCTATTTCGGTGACACGATGACCCTGTTGGGGCCGGTCAACCTGGGCGATACGCCTATTTTCGATGCCGTGACCACCAAGGGCAGGTATTGGCGTGGCGTCGTGTATGATGAATACACTGGCCGTGGTTGGGTGAATACTGCGACCTCGGTGACTGCCATCGGGGCTGACGACCCGCGTCTCAACGCGCTGGAATTTGAACTGCGCGAGCCAGTCACGCAAACGATCCGGGTTCTGCAGTCAGGGATGACCCAGCTCCACACCCTCCCGCAGCCGATCTACGTGAGTCTGCCGGCACAGGCTCAGTATAGCCCTGTCCGCGATTCATCCGGTGCCGGCCTCGCACTAAATGTGTCGATTCTCAACAGCCGGCGTCCCCTGAAAGCCGGCGAGACTTACACGGCGGTGTCATCTGTCTCGGTGGCAGACATCCAAAGCCTGCGCCAGGCTGGAACAGACTACCCTGACTGGATCAAAGAAAAGTACCTCCAGTTGCCGGACGAGCTTCCGCAGCGAGTTCGCGACCTGGCGGCCGAGATCGCAGCCGGCAAAGACAATCCCTACGACAAAGTTGCCGCCATTGAGTCATACCTGCGAAAGATCAAGTATGACGAGAAAATCCCGGCCCCGCCCCCGGGCGTTGATAGCGTCGATTGGTTCCTGTTTGAGGAGCGGGCCGGCTATTGCGACTACTATGCCTCCGCACTGGTCGTCATGGCACGCTCCTTGGGCATTCCAGCACGCATTGCCGCCGGCTACTCATTGGGTGACTACGATCCAGAGATTGGCGCCTATCGCCAGCGCGAGTACGACGCTCATAGCTGGCCCGAAGTTTTCTTCCCGAAATACGGCTGGATAGAGTTCGAGCCGACGGCAGCAGACCCACGCATTGTGCGACCAACGGCTCCGCAAACAGGCTCCTCAACTACCGCCGCCTCGGACAACGAGAATGACAATCAGAGGCGGGATGAGCGTCTACCTGATGAGGATCTGCTGGATCCGCAAATTGGCGGTGACACGCCACTGGCCGGCTTCGGCCCAGGGAACATTGGCCCATGGGTGTGGGGAAGTCTGGGGTTGTTGGGTGTGTTGGGGATACTGGCTCTGGTGATCTGGTTCTTCTGGCAGCGCGCCTACAGAGGTCTGAGCCTGGTCAGTGGAACGTACGCGCGAATGATTCGCCTTGCTTCCTGGTTGGGATTGCCGGCCCAGCCTTCGCAGACGCCTCATGAGTACGCCGGCCAGTTGGCCAGTGTCGTGCCCGAGGGCCGGCCAGCCATCAGCCAGATTGCCAATGCATACGTGCTGGAGCGCTTCGCCGATGCATCCCCGGCCGCAGAGGAAGTGTCCGCGTTACAGGAAGCATGGATAAACCTGCGTCGAGTTCTCTTGGAACACATTGGCTTGCGACTGCTAAACCGCATTACCGGCGCTCTGGGGGTAGGAACAGGGGAAGGAGCGGGCTAGGGAACTGGAGCGGCGTTCTCTTCTGTCCGTGAGGAAACTCGAGTCATTCGTCAGGGTTCGGGCTGATGAAGATGCCTAGTTCCTCGATTGGAGCAGGTCAACCAGGCGATCTGCGATCCTTTCAGCCAGCTCCGTCTTGGCGAGTGGTGGCAACTGCTCGGGGGGGCGGTTGGGCTGCAATAGCGTGGCCTCCACCATGCCGGCGCCGAAAGTGGCCGGCACCGGATTGGCCACAATGAGGTCCATTCCTTTGCCGATCAGCTTGCTCTGAGCATTCTCGATCAGATTGTGTGTCTCGGCGGCGAACCCGATTACCACCGGGTGCCGGCGCCCCTGACTTTCTTTCCACGCTTTTACGTCCATCAAAATGTCGGGATTCCGCACCAGCTCCAGCGAAAGCCCCCCCTCTTCTTTCTTGATTTTCTCCGTGCTCGATGTCACGGGCCGATAATCGGCGACAGCGGCACTCCCCACGATGGCGTCGGCATCAGCGATGAATTCAAACACGGCGTCTCGCATTTCGCGAGTTGATGTGACCGCGGCCATCTCTACACCGACCGGGGAAGAGAGTGCGGTTGGACCGGTCACCAGCGTGACCCGCGCGCCCAGGTCGCGAAGCGCCTCGGCCAGGGCATAGCCCATGCGGCCCGAGGAGTGGTTGGAAATGTAGCGCACAGGATCGATGGCCTCGCGCGTGGGGCCGGCGGTCACGATCACGTGCCGGCCAGCCAGCGGGCCGTCGCGTCCCAGAACCAGCCGGATCGTATCCACAATAGTGGCTGGCTCCGCCAGCCGGCCAACACCCTCCGCTCCCGATGCCAGATAGCCGGCCTCCGGTTCCACGATCGTCACCTCCCAGCCTTGCAGGATCTCCAGGTTGCGTTGCGTCGCCGGGTGGAGCCACATGTGGGACTCCATCGCCGGCGCGATAATCACCGGCGATTCGGTTGCCAGGAATGTGGTGCTGATGACGTCATCGGCCAGGCCTTGCGCCAGCTTGGCCATGGTGTTGGCCGTGGCCGGCGCAATCACCATCGCATCGGCCCGCTTCGCAAGCGCCACGTGATCAATACCCAGCTCACCTCGTGGATCGAACAGGTTGCTTGTAACCGGCCGATGGGTGATCGCCTGGAAGGTGAGAGGAGCCACCAGGCGGGTTGCGGCTTCAGTCATCGCGACATCGACTCGGGCGCCCGCCTTCACCAGCCGGCTGGCAATTTCCACGGCCTTGTAAGCGGCAATGCTGCCGGTCACTCCCAACACGATTGTCTTATCGCGCAGAACCCGGATTGACATTGAATGTCTCCATTACGAGAACGGTCGTGGCGCGGGATACGAGATGCGGGATGCAGATCACGTATCCCGCATCCCGTATCCCGTATCCCGTTTCACGCTACGGTTGAGTTCCCAAATGACCCGCAGGCCTTCCAGGGTCAGGTTGTGGTCCACGACGTCGATGGCATCCGTGTGCTCGGCGATGATGCCGGCCAGGCCACCAGTGGCCACGACCACCGCTTCATCGCCCCATTCCTCTTTCAGCCGGCGGATCATTCCTTCGACCAGCCCCAGGTAGCCGTAAAGTATGCCAGATTGCATTGCCTGGACGGTGTTTGTGCCGGTTACCCGGGGAGGGAAAACCAGCT
>CAYYSH010000054.1:0-12993 GCA_964474265.1 uncultured Anaerolineales bacterium | reverse complement strand
TTTCCGCTGTCAAATACTACCACGCTACTCGCGGTGAGGTGGCCGGCATTCCAGGTCTCATCTCACGTACTGGTTACACTGGCGAAGACGGGTTCGAACTCATGGTCAATGCTGAGCGGGTCGGCGAACTGTGGGACACGCTGCTGGAGGCGGGGGAGAAGAGGGGGCTTGTGCCTGCCGGCCTCGGCGCTCGTGACACCTTGCGCCTGGAGGCGGCCATGCCACTCTACGGCCATGAACTGGAAGAAGACATCAACCCCTTGGAAGCCGGCCTCGGATACTTCGTGAAACTGGACAAACCCGACTTCATCGGGCGGGAGGCCTTGATCAAAGCTAAAGAAGAAGGTCTCAAACGTAAACTCATCGGCTTTCGGATGATTGGTCGAGGCATTGCACGCCAGGGATACCCTATCCAGCACGATGGGGAGACAGTTGGCCAGGTTACAAGCGGGACCTATGCCCCTTACCTGGAACAGGCGATTGGTATGGGTTTTGTGACGCCCGAGCTCAGCGAACCTGGGACCAGGATCGAAATCGCTATCCGGAAGCGGTCTGTAGAGGCAGAAATTGTTCAGCGACCGTTCTACAAGCGCAAGCGGAAGTAGAGCGAGAGCTCCATGGAACACGAGAGCGTCGTGGTGAGTGGAAGGCGAGGAGGGATAGGGTAGAGTCGAACGATGGTTGTTGATGATAAGCTGATTCGTGGTGAGCGGGTGGCCTTGCGCCCGTATGAGGCAGGTTTCACAGAAGACGAACTGCGTCGAATGTACAAGTGGAGTCGCGACGAAACCGTCTTGCGTTGGAGTGGCGGCTCGGTCCTGCTGATGTCGTTCGAGGACTTCAAGCAAGCATTTCAGCGCGAATTGCGTCGCCAGGACAAGCACTCCCAAAGTTTTGGATTGCTTACCGACACAGGGGAGTTCATTGGCCGGCTGGGATACTATAATATTGACTACCGCCGGCGCGAAGCGGAACTGGGTATTGCCATTGGCGAAAAGGAGTACTGGGGCCGGGGATATGGCACAGATGCGGTCAAGACGCTCCTCGCGTACATCTTTGAAGAGACTGATCTGGAGCGGATTTACCTCTACACGTATGCCGAAAATCTTCGGGCTCAGCGTTCCTTTGAGAAGTGTGGCTTTCGCAAGATCGGTCGAAACCGCAGATTCTCGCTGGAACGGGGCTCCCACGACGAGATCCAAATGGAAATCTACCGCGATGAATGGTTTGCCCTGCAGGCAAGTCGTGATGACGACTGAGTGATCAAAGGAGATCGTCCATGACCTACATTCCCAATACAGAACAAGATCAGCGGGCTATGCTCGATACCATTGGTGTCGAGAAAGTGGAAGACCTTTTCGATGTCATTCCAGAACAGGTGCGCTTCCCTGACCTGAACCTGCCGGCGGGAATGTCGGAGCTAGAAGTCGGGAAGCTATTGCAGGACCTGGCTGCCAGGAATGTGAATGTGATGCAGCAGGTGTCTTTCCTGGGTGCCGGCGCCTACCACCACTACGTGCCGGCTGTGGTGGACACCATTTTGCGGCGCGGTGAGTTCCTCACAGCATACACGCCCTATCAGGCTGAAGTCAGCCAGGGCATGCTGACCTGCATCTACGAGTTTCAGTCGCTTATCGCCATGCTGGCCGACATGGAAGTCGTGAATGCCTCCATGTACGACGGAGCCAGCGCCCTGGCCGAAGCGGTGCTCATGGCCGCGCGGGTTACCCGGCGGGACAAAGTGATACTCTCCAGCGCAGTGCACCCCGACTACCGCGATGTCGTTCGCACTTACGTGCAGGGCATGGGCATCCCGGTAGCCGAGGCCGCGTATGATGCCAGTAGTGGACTGACTGATCCGGCTGCAGTCGAGGCATTGTTGGACGACGATGCAGCCTGCCTGGTGATAAGCTATCCAAACTTCTTTGGCGGGATTGAGGACCTGGCGACGATGGCCGAACTGGCCCACGGAGCGGGTGCCCTATTCGTCACAGTGGTCAATCCCATCGCACTGGGATTACTGAAGCCCCCGGGAAGCTTTGGCGCCGACATCGTGGTCGGTGAGGGACAGCCCCTGGGTGTTCCACTGCAATTTGGTGGGCCGTATCTCGGGCTATTCGCCACGCGGAAGAAGCACATGCGTCAGATGCCGGGCCGGCTCATCGGCCAGACCACAGACCACGATGGCCGGCGCGGTTTCGTTATGACCCTCCAGGCACGAGAGCAGCATATCCGCCGCGAGAAAGCAACATCCAATATCTGCACCAACGAAGCGCTGGTTGCCCTTGCAGCCACTGTCTATCTGGCGGCCATGGGGAGCTCCGGGCTTCGGCGGGCAGCCGAGCTCTGTTACCACAAAGCCCACTATGCTGCCGATCGGATTGCATCGCTGGCCGGCTATGAGCGCGTCTTCGATGGACCATTTTTCCACGAGTTCGCGGTGCGTACGCCGGCCCCACCGGGCGAAGTCAACACCGCTCTGAGCCGGCATGGCATTATCGGCGGGTATGACCTTGGGCGTCGGTATGAAGAACTCGAAGGTGCCATGCTCTTCTGTGTGACCGAAATGAACACCCGTGATCAGATTGATGACCTGGTTGATGCCTTGTCGACCATCGCATAGGATGGCTCTTAACCGTCCTGCTATCCATTGATGTCTGGAGTCAATTCCCATGAGTGAACGCGACCTCTTGATGATCCCTGGTCCAATTGAATTCGAGCCGGCGGTGCTGCGAGCGATGAGCCGGCCCACACCCAGCCATGTCTCACCCGAGTTTGTCGAGAGTTTTGGCAAAGCCCTTGAAGACCTTCGCCAGGTATTTATGGCCGAAGATGGACAGCCATTTGTGCTGGCCGGCTCTGGCACATTGGCCATGGACGTTGCGGCGGCCAACCTGTTGGAGCCAGGCGATAAGGTGGTTGTGGTGAGCACGGGCTACTTCAGCGACCGCTTTGCCGACATCTGCCAGCGTTACGGTGCAGAAGTGAATGTTGTCCGTGCAAAACCAGGCGAGGCTCCCTCTAAGGAAAGCGTGGCTCAGGCCCTGGATACGACTCAGCCGAAGCTAATGGTTGTGACCCAGGTGGACACGTCCACTGGCGTGGCGACGGACGTCGAGGAACTGGCTGCTTTGGCCCAAGAGTACGGCGCTTTGAGTGTAGTGGATGGTGTTTGCGCGACAGCCGCTGCTGAGTTTCGTCAGACGGCGTGGGGCGTTGACGTCTGTGTCACTGCTTCTCAGAAAGCCATCGGTGTGCCGCCGGGCCTGGCATTGATCATGATGAGCCCACGAGCCATGAAGGCGTTCGAAGGTCGTACAGCGCCTGTACAGAACTACTACGCTGATTTCACGAACTGGTTGCCGATTATGCAGGCCTATGAGGCTCGCCGGCCAAGCTACTTCGGCACCCCTCCGGTCAACCTGATCCTCGCTCTGGGCGTCAGCCTGAGGATCATCCTGGAAGAGGGGATGGAAGCACGCTTCCGGCGTCATCGGCTGGTCGCTCGAGCGTTTCAGGCTGCCATGGAGGCACTGGGCCTGCGCCAGGTGCCGGCCAGTCCGGACCTTCGCGCGCCCACAATTTCCGCTGTGTACTATCCCGAGGGGGTTGACAGCGGCTTGCTTGGCAAGATTCGTGATGAGGGTGTTATCGTGGCAGGCGGGCTCCTGCCACAAATCGCCGGCCGGTACTTCCGGGTAGGCCACATGGGCGCGGTCTCAGCCAATGACATTCTGGCCACTGTGGGGGCCGTTGAGCGGGCGCTGCGGCGCAGTGGTTACGAATTTGCCGCGGGCACGGGCCTCGAAGCGGCGCAACGAGTGCTGGAACGGCTGTAGCACCGGTGTAACATCTGTGGAAGCAACCCTGAGAGTGACTTTTCGACAACAAGCTCTTCTGAGAGACGAAGGAGTCTGACCGATGGACCGCGATAAGATTCTCGAACCGTTGCTCTTTGAAATAAGCAAGCCGGGGCGGACCAACGACTATCTGCCGGAGCTGGATGTGCCTGAGGCCGCGCTGCCGGCTGACTTTGTCAGGGACGAGCTGCCCTTACCTGATGTCAGTGAGATCGACGTGATTCGACACTTCACGCGGCTCTCGCAGTTGAATTTCAGCATCGACACGAACTTCTATCCACTGGGTTCGTGTACGATGAAGTACAATCCGAAAATCAATGAGGAGACAGCGCGCCTGCCCGGCTTCGCCTGGTTGCACCCCTACCAGGATGAGTCCACCGTCCAGGGCGCGTTGCAGCTCATGTACGAGTTACAGGAAACCCTGGCCGAGATCGCCGGCCTGCCAGGCGTCACCCTGGAGCCCGCAGCCGGCGCCCACGGTGAGTTCACGGGTATGCTCATCATTCGGGCTTACCATGTTCACAATGGTGATACCCATCGCAAGTATGTCCTGGTTCCCGACTCGGCCCATGGCACCAACCCGGCTACAGCAGCGATGTGTGGCTATCAGGTGATCGAAATCCCTTCGGATGAGCGGGGTAACCTGGACCCGGCGGCTCTTGAGGCGGCTCTAAGCGACGAGGTGGCCGGCCTCATGCTGACCAACCCGAGTACGCTCGGCCTGTTCGAGGAGCACATCCTGGAAATCACCCAGTTGGTTCACGAGGCCGGCGGGTTGGTCTACTGCGATGGTGCTAATATGAACGCCCTGTTGGGCGTCGCCAAACCGGGCGAACTCGGATGCGATGTCCTCCACTACAACCTTCACAAGACCTTTTCGACACCCCATGGTGGTGGGGGGCCCGGTGCCGGTGCCACTGCCGTCTCGGAGGCCCTGATCCCCTTCCTGCCAGTGCCTGTCGTGGCGCGGAACGCTGACGGCTCATACTATCTGGACTACGATCGACCGCTCAGCATTGGACGTGTGCGGGCGTTCTACGGCAATTTCGCGAACATGGTGCGGGCGTACACCTACATCCGGATCCAGGGGCGCGCCGGCCTGGAAGCTGTGAGTCGAAATGCTGTCTTGAACGCCAACTACCTGCTTGCTCGCTTGCGAGATGCCTACCATCTACCCTATGATCGCTCATGCATGCACGAGGTAGTGCTTAGCGGGAAGCGGCAGGCGAAGCAAGGCGTGCGCACCCTGGACATTGCCAAACGGCTCCTGGATTTTGGTTTCCATGCCCCGACGATCTACTTCCCGTTGATCGTCGACGAGGCGCTGATGATCGAGCCCACCGAGACGGAAAGCAAGGAAACGCTAGACGCCTTTGCAGACGTCATGCTCCAGATTGCTCGCGAGGCGGCCGAGACCCCGGACGTAGTTAGAGAAGCGCCGCATAACACGCCTGTCTCACGCCTCGATGAAGTGACGGCTGCACGACACCCGAATCTGCGGTGGACTGGTAACTCGAGCTAGTAATCCTTGTTGCAGGCAGGGGGTGTTTCGCTGCCCCTCGCAATGGCAGCAATGTGACAAGCTGTTAGTGCACCCGGCGGTGACAGGGAGTTGACAATTCGTTGGCGAGGCGTATAATCAAATCGACGTCCGCGTCATTGTTCAGTTGCAAATACGCTGTGACACTGGGGTCGGGATGAGCTGTTGATTTGTGTCACAGGTATGTACTTGAGGCAGCCTCGGAGGCAGTATGCCGGCAAGCGATGAAGCTCAGTTAGTGGCCCGCGCCAAAGAAGGCGATATCGAGGCTTTTGAGGCGCTATACGAGCAATATAAGGGTTCGGTCTATCGCACGGTGCTCGCCATCACCCATGATCGTGGGGCAGCCGAGGAGATCCTTCAAGAGTCTTTCTTGAGAGCCTTCCAACACATTGACAGTGTCCGTGAGGGTGCTCCAATATCCCCCTGGATTCACCGGATTGCTATTAACCTCAGCTACACTTGGGTCGCGCGCCGCAGTCGTCTGCTGACATCTCTGGAGCAGGTTGTTGATCGGCTGACGGCTTCGCCGGGTAGTTCACCTGAGCGAGCTGTGGAGCAGGATGAGTTGCAACAAGTTGTGCGCGAGGCCATTGATCAGCTCGAGTTTCGACAGCGTGCAACGATTGTCTTGTTCTATCTGGAGGGCTTTAGCCTCGCGGAGATTGCCGAGATCATGGATTGCCCTGTTGGCACGGTGAAGTCCAGGTTGCACTATGCGCGTGAGAAGCTGCGTGAAGCACTGCTGGCTGACCAGCGCCTGCCTCGCGCGGTTGCCTACGAGTTCACATGATCGCTGTGTGCAATCACAATGACACAACCGAAGTCGCCGGCTGCGACTGAGGGATACAGCAAGCACTTCTCTGCATCCCAACGAATTGTGCACCTCTTTGGCTGGACTTTGCTTGCTGTCATCGCGCTAACTGGATGTGCCGGCCAGCCTGAGCGCCTGTGGCTTAACGCTCCGGGATGGAGCCGCGCACAACTGTTGGGCCGTACCGGGGCCGCAGATCCAGTCCCCATC
Source organism: uncultured Anaerolineales bacterium (assembly GCA_964474265.1). GTDB lineage: Bacteria > Chloroflexota > Anaerolineae > Epilineales > JAANWY01 > CAYYSH01. Next base: position 6,569 of record CAYYSH010000054.1, on the reverse strand, counting down.
ACATTGGATGATGCAGGTCACCTCTATCTGTTCCTGATTCGTGCCGGCGATAACGCTGCACACCCCAGAGTGCTGAGCCTTTCCAGATCAGCGGCGATTGTCTGGGATCGTACCTACGAGTCGGTTGACTTAATCAGCGCGCAGAAGCCTCGGATAGTCTGGAGTAGCGACGCACTTCAGCTTTTCTGGATAAGTCAAAGGCGGCTCTACGCTGTTGGTGTGACTGCGACGGGTGACTTGCGTGGATCGCCAACGCTTCTCTCAGGCGACGCGGCCGTTGCGGACTATGACGTGGCAATCGGTCCCGAGGATGTGCTGGCTGTGTGGTATGCGGGACCGCGTCGGGAGCCTGGACTGTATGCGCTGCCACCGGGAGCCCCGCCTGACGGGGCGATTCTGGTAGACGTCGAGGGCGTTCGACCCGACCTGCAATATGACGACGCCGGCACACTCCACGTGGTCTGGGCTCACTATCCTCCTGGCTCGGGTGACAAGCCTTTCTTTTATGCGGCCTACCCCAATGGCGTCTATGTTCCCGGTCGGGAGACCGTGGTTGCAACACCCCGCGCCAGTGGGGCGACCGTTCTGGAAGGCCCCCGGCTGGGCCTCGATAAGCAAGGGGTCTACATCTTCTGGTCCATGACTTTCTATAGTGGCCTCCAGGCCGGCGCTGTTCAGGCTGACTACGTCTACTTCCCAATGGGCCGGCCCGCTGCAGTTTCGCCAGCCCGCCAGTTGCGCGTCCCATACTCGTACGATTTGCCCTACCAGCGATCCGTGAATGGCTGGCTGGAGGCCGGCCCGCGCGTGCCCCTCGAGCCCGATTTTCGTGGAGGCAGCCCCTTCGTCACCGAAATGGCAGCCAATCCTGTCACTGAGGAGGAACTGGCTGTTGCCTGCCACGTTCGGGTAGCCTATTTGATGCGGAAGGAGACGCCGCAGATCGGCATGCTTTTCTTCCAGAACGGGGCCCCGACAGGTTACCAACTACTCAGTTTCACGCCGGCTAACTCAACGGACCCTGCTCTACTGAGTGATGACCTGGGCCGACTGTACATCACCTGGTTAGAGCGAGGAGAGCCTCCTGGCTTCAGTGCGTACTTTGCCAGTACTGCTCCGGACCTGCGGCAGGCTTTGGACAATGTCACCTCGGATGATCTTGGCCGAGTCGCTGCCGACACGCTTTTCGGGCTCCTGGCCGGCGCTTTACTTCTTCCATTTGCCGTGGTCTGGTCCGTAGTGCCTCTCCTTGTCATAGGAATATCTGCGTTGCTTCGCACAGATGACGAGAGTTGGACCAGCCCTGGTACCATCGTCAGTGTGGTATTGGCTTTTGGAGTATACTGGGTAGGCAAACTGGCCTTTCTGCCTGACATCCTGGAGTATGTCCCATTCTCTGCCTGGCTACCTGTGGTCCCAGCATGGCTGCGTCTGCCACTGCGTGTGGGGGTGCCGCTGTTGAGTGCCGGCCTGGCGATTGCTATCGCCTGGTACTTCACCTTCAAGCGTGACAGTCGCTCGCCCTTTACTTATATGCTGACATATTGCATCGTGGACAGTGTTCTCACCATGGCTGTTTACGGGGTGTTGGTGTATGCTGCTTTTTAGGAGTGGGCAGAACGCGGCTCTCAGCAACACTTCGCGGGGAGACCACCGCATATGGCAAATCTTCTCCGGCATTGCCACGGTTGTCGCCTGGCGTGTGGCATCTTCGCGGGCAGTTGACATTCGACAATCGCAGCAATACAATTACTTTTGAAACGCCTCACCAGTACGTGCAAAGCTACCTGCGAAAACGTCCCGTCGAATTGAACCTTTTCAACTTGATGTGAGTATAGTGGGTGTAGTTTGGCTTCTATCTCAACGCTTGTTCACAGGTTGTTGAGCGTTCAACGCGCTCATCAGGCGACTCCTTATGCACTCACGTAGGCAACAGAAAGATCACTTGGATCTGCTCATACAGCGTGCCCTGGCCGAAAAGGTGGCCGGCGAGGAACCACCACCTCACGTCTGGAATCGGATTCGTGCCCAACTGACCAGGTCAGTGCACCGGCCTCCGAGGCGCTTGATGGCACCGCTATTCCAGGCCGCTACACTGCTGGCGGTCATCGTATTTGTGATCACACTGGTCTGGGAAGGAACACCGATTGGACAGTTGCAGTTGATGCCGTTCCGATCCGGGCCTATAACGCCCGTGGCATCTCCCAGCGCTGATACCACAGAAACGCATGCCGGCAACTTCGGGGCTGTAATCATGGATGCAGCAGAGATTGAACTCCTGCGTGAGTATTCATCTCTCCAGAGCCGAATGCTGATCATTGAGGAACTCGAGCGGCGGGAGCCGGGCATTGCGGTCCCGCTCGGCGACATCCCGCCGCACCCCAATAGTCCACAGGCAAAGGCACTTCGCCTGGATGCTTCAGGCGAAGTGGCGCCGGCGGAGATGCCGGCATACGTGCCGGGTCCTATATGGCAATAACAAGTCTGGAGCTGGCTGAACCTGGGATACGCCAAAGGAGGTGATAACTGATCAGACAGCCCGTTGTACATTCCATGATTGGTAAGACACTTCGCAAACCTATCATCATGAAAAGGAGGAGTAACGAATGCGTAAGCTGATCGTTTTTGGAACCTTGTTGATGCTCCTGGGGCTCGTCTTAGTTGCATGTGGGCAGGCAACCCCAGAGGTCCGGGAGAAGGTAGTCAAAGAGACCGTAGTAGTTGAGAAAGAGGTTCCAAAAGAGGTTGTCAAAGAGAAAGAAGTTCAGGTCGTGGTGACGGCCACACCGGTACCCGGTGAGGAGAAAATCACCGTCAATATCAACTGGGGCACTGAGCCTCCCACCGCCGACCCGGCGCTGGCCACAGACACGACTTCCTCCAGTGTCATCGGCTCCATCTTCATGGGCTTGACGGACCTGGATGACGAAACGCAAGAAGCCATTCCTTCCCTGGCCACTGACTGGGAAGCTTCGGAGGACAACACAGTCTGGACGTTCCACCTGCGGGATGACGTTCCATGGGTGAGGTATAACCCTACGACCGGGGAGGTTGAGCAGGTCAAGGATGAAGATGGGAATCCCCGGATGGTGACAGCTCAGGACGTGGTCTACGGCGTGAAGCGCACGATCGACCCACGCACTGCTTCAGACTACGCCTATATCATGTACGTCATCAAAGGGGCTGAAGATCTCAACACCGCAGATCCCGCAGCCGAGAACTTCCAGGAGCTGCTTGACAGTGTTGGCGTTGAGGCTGTGGACGATCACACAGTCAAGTTCACCCTGGAGTACGGGGCCGGCTTCTTCCCGCAGATCACCAGCATGTCCACCACCTACGCTATGCCGCAGTGGGTCATTGAGGACAAGGGTGAGCGCTGGATTGAGCCTGGCTTCATTGTGACCAACGGTGCCTACGTGATGAAGGAGTGGGTCCATGGCGATCACCTGACGCTGGAGAAGAACCCGTACTGGCCGTTGTGGGGTACGGACTACGCGCCTGGCAACATCGAGCGGGTTTATGGCGTCATGATCGAGGAAGCCTCCACCGCCTTCGCTCTGTATGAGAACAACGAGTTGGACTCGGCCGGCGTGCCACTGGAGCAGGTCGAGCGCGTCAAGGCGGACCCGGTGCTCAGCAAGGAGTTCGTGAACGCGCCCATCAACTGCACATACTACTACGGTTTCACCACACAGAAGCCGCCGGTGGATGACGTGCGGGTGCGCAAGGCACTCTCCATGGCCATCGACCGCAAGACGCTGGTTGAGACCGTGACCAAGGGTGGCCAGATTCCAGCCAACACCTTCACCAACCCGCTGAACTTCGGCAGCCCGGCTGGGGATCCGGACATCGCTCCGTGGGCACTCCCCGAAGATCAGGGCGGTTGGGGTTACGATAAGGCCGTAGAAGAAGGCAAGAAGCTCCTGGAGGAAGCGGGCTATCCGGATGGTGCCGGCCTGGACATCACACTGATGCACAACGTCAGCGAGGGCCATGCCAAGATCGCCCAGGCCATCCAGGCCATGTGGACCACTGCCTATCCGCAGATGAACGTGAGCATCGAGACCCAGGAGTGGAAGGTCTATCTGGACACCATCAGTGCTGACACCCCGATTGAGGACGTGCCTCATGTGTGGCGGTTGGGTTGGTGCGCGGACTACCCGCATGCCAACAACTGGGTGCATGAGGTCTTCAACCCCGAAGCGGGTGCCAACCGCGTGCGCATGAGCCCGGATGATCCGCAGGTGGGCGACCTGGTGAAGGAATTCGCCGAGACCACCGTCAAGGCTCAGACGGCATCCCCGGACGAACAGTTGAAACTGTACAAGCGGGCGGAGAAGCTGCTGGTCGATGAGATCGCCGCCATTGCACCCATCTACTACTACACAACTGTGAACGTCACCAAGCCGTGGCTGCAGCGGACCTATGACCCGATCAAGCTACACGCGTTCAAGTGGCAGCTCGATTGGGAAGCGAAGAAAGCTGCGACAAAGTAGCGGTTTTTCCCTGGGTGGCTGTGGCAGCAGCATTGCGCGCAGCCACCCACCTTCGCTCGTAGTCGCACCGCTGCCGTGTGGCGCGTTAGAGCAGAAAGCGAGGAGGGCGGCGGGAGGGCTCTTCCGCCGCCCTCCTGACCTTCTGAGGCCCTGAAGTTCTGGAACTGCTGTTGTGTTTGTTGACCGAGGTAACAACAGATGCCTAGAGGTAACAGATGACTAAGTACATCATCCGCAGAATCTTATGGTTTATCCCGGTGCTCTTCGCCATTCTGCTGGTTACGTTCCTGTTGGCGCACGCCATTCCGGGCGGACCGTTTGACTTCGCCGGCGATCGAAGCCTGCCTGAGAGTATCCGAGAGAATCTGCGGGCAAAGTATCACCTTGATTGGCCGATCTGGAAACAGTTTGCCGCGTATCTGTGGGACCTGGCCCACCTGGACATGGGACCGTCCTTCCGTTATCGGGCGCAGACTGTCAATGACATCATTGGGCGCACGTTTCCCATCTCGTTTCAGTTGGGTGTGATGGCCATCCTGCTGGGGTTGATCATCGGAATACCGGCCGGCACGATTGCGGCGCTCAGGCAAAACACGTGGGTGGATTATGTCAGTTCGTTTATTGCCATTCTCGGTGTGTCGATTCCCAACCTGGTTTTAGGACCATTTCTGATCTACGTGTTCGCGGTACGTCTGGGCTGGTTGCCGGCGGCGCGCTGGGGCGCGGATTACACTCAACTCTATCTGGGGGTTATACCACCACCAACCATAGATTTCGTGAAGCACGCCATCCTTCCCGTGGTTACGTTGGGCACCGGACAAGCTGCTGTTTTTGCTCGCCTGACCCGTGGTAGTCTCCTGCAAGTGATACGTGAGGATTACATCCGAACAGCTCGTGCCAAGGGGCTACACGAGCGAGCCGTGATCGTGGGCCATGCACTGAAAAACTCCTTGATCCCGGTCGTCACCATTCTTGGCCCTCTCTTCGCTGCTATCGTCACTGGGACATTTGTGATAGAACAGATTTTCGGCATTCCAGGGATGGGCACGCACTTCATCACCAGCGTGGGGAACCGGGACTACCCCGTGGTTCTGGGCACAGCGCTGGTCTACGCCATCTTGCTGGTGATTGCAAACTTGCTTGTAGACATCACCTATGCCTGGCTTGATCCGCGGATTCGATATGAATAGTATTCGTTCTGAGAACGAGTTCGACCTGAGGAGGATTAATGGCTACTGAAACTGCTGTGGGCCGCCTATCTCGGCAGGATGACATTATCCAACGCCCCGCACGAAGCCCCCTGCAAGATGCACTTCGTCAGCTCCGCAAGAACCGCATAGCAGTGGCCGGCGGGATATTCATCATTATCCTGATATTGATCGCAACTTTCACGGATACGACCGTGATTTCTTTGTTCACGGGAGGGGAGGTGAAGCCTCTGCTGGCTCCGAAACATTATGCGACCGCCAACTTCCGGGCTGTTGATGTAGGGGTCTGGCAGACTGCTGGAGGAGAGTTCTATCCGTTGGGAGCTGACTATCTCGGACGTGACATTTTGAGCCGGACGTTGTACGGAACGCGGGTTTCCCTCTCTGTTGCCTTTGTGGCTGCCTTTGTGAGCCTGATTATCGGAGTCACATATGGCTTGATTTCGGGGTACTCCAGCACTCGAGTTGACAACATTATGATGCGGATTGTTGATTTCCTTTATGGATTTCCCATCATTGTGTTCATCATCTTGATGCAGGTGTACTTCAAGGCTCTGGCGCGTCGGGGAGGGGGTGGGGGGATTGCCGGGATATTTATTAACCTCGACAAGGCTATGGGTGGCATGTTCTTCTTGTTTATCGCTATAGGTGCGGTGAACTGGTTGGGCATGGCGCGTATTGCCCGTGGTCAGACGCTTTCGTACAAGGAGAAAGAGTTTATCGAGGCGGCTCGATCTATCGGCGCACGGGACCGGCGCATCATCTTTTCCCACATTTTGCCGAACATTCTCGGTCCGTGTATCGTGTACGAAACGCTCCAGATCCCTGGCTATATCTTTCTCGAGGCGTTTCTCAGCTTCATTGG
>CAYYSH010000053.1:0-13001 GCA_964474265.1 uncultured Anaerolineales bacterium | reverse complement strand
TAGCACTTTTCAGCGAATTGAAGATCTCCGCCCGCTTTTGAAATTGGTGGAGAATTCCCGATAGGCCGGCTGTCTGTGCGGGCCGGCGTCGATCACGCCAGCCCTTCTCGGCCACAGCCTGCACAAAACCGCTGTGGTGCTCCTATCACGTGCCTCGCATCATGTTGATCTTTTCCAAGGCCTGGCGAGCTGCGCGCTGGGCCGCCGTTTGTTTGTTTCGGCCAATTCCCCGGCCGAAGACTTCACCGCCGATGAGTACTTCGACTGTGAATTCTTTGGCGTGGTCGGGGCCTTCTTCAGAGACCGTCCGGTAGGACGGTGTAAGTTGCCACTTGCCCTGGCTCAGCTCCTGGAGCTCGCTCTTTGCATCTTTGTCCAATTGGTTGGCGGTGATGTTCTCCAGCGCGGGTTCGATGAACCGTAACAAGAAGTCCTGGGCAACTGTCAAACCCTGGTCCAGGAGGATAGCGCCGGACAGGGCTTCAAAGGCAGCGCAAAGGAGTGTGCGGCGGTTGCGACCGCCGCCGGCTGCTTCCCCCCGACCCAGGAGAAGATACTCCCCCAGATCGATCTGCCGGGCGAAATTTGCCAGCGTGCTGGACTTCACCAGTGCTGCCCGAAGGTTTGTGAGGTCCCCCTCGCGCATGCTCGGAAAGCGGTCGTACAGATATTCCGCAGTGATGAAGTCAAGTAGCGCGTCTCCCAGAAACTCTAATCTCTCATTGTCAGAGTGGGTCGCGTCGGGGTTTTCGTTCAGGTACGAGCGATGAGTCAGCGCTTGAATTAGCAGGGTCGTGTTGTTAAAGCGAAAGCCGAGTCTGTCTTGGAGTTCATCTATGTCAGGCATAATCCCTCTCAAAGGATCAGTAGCCAGTGATCAGCTATCAGCAATCAAGGGCCACGGATCGCGGATCGCTGATTGCTGATTGCTGATCGCTGATCACCGGTCACTGATGCTCATTTTCGATTTTCTTGAACACAATGGTGGCATTGTGACCACCGAATCCAAATGAATTGGACAGGGCAATACGCACATCCGCCTCACGCGGCTTGTTCGGCACGTAGTCCAAATCGCACTCTGGATCTGGATACTCGTAATTGATGGTTGGATGAATCACCCCGGACTGTAGCGTCTTGATGCAGACGATGCCCTCCACGGTGCCGGCAGCCCCCATCAGGTGTCCGGTCATGGACTTGGTCGAGCTGATAGGTATCCGGTAAGCACGATCGCCGAACACTCGCTTGATGGCTTTAGTCTCGCTGGCGTCATTCAGCGGTGTAGAGGTGCCGTGAGCGTTGATGTAGTCGACGTCTTCTGGGCGGATGCCGGCACTTTCCAGGGCTCGCTTCATCGAGAGCACAGCGCCAATCCCGTCCTCAGCCGGCGCGCTGATGTGGAAGGCATCGTTCGAAGCGCCATAGCCGGCGATCTCTGCCAGTGGCCGGGCACCGCGAGCTCGGGCATGTTCCAATGATTCTAATATCATGGCTCCGGCTCCCTCGCCAAAGACGAAGCCGTCACGTTGTGCGTCGAAGGGCCGGCTGGCATGCTGAGGGTCGTCATTGCGCGTGGACATTGCGCCGGTGCGGTGGAAAGCGGCCAGGGCGAAGGGTGTCATGGGCGCGTCGGCCGAGCCGGCAATCATCACATCGGCATCGCCACGCCGGATCACTTCGGCGGCCTCACCGATCGCCGTGTTCCCTGTTGCGCAGGCCGAAATGACACAGTGATTCGGGCCACGAACGCCAAAGGTAATAGCGATTTGCCCGGAAGCCATGTCTGGTAGCATCATTGGGCCAGTGAGCGGGCTCACTCGCATTGGTCCTTTGGCGAAGAGGGTTTCATAGCCCTTGTGAATTGTACCCAGGCCGCCGATGGCCGTGCCATAGATCACGCCGATGCGGTCGGGATCGGTCTGACTTGTGTCCAGGCAAGCCTGTTTGATAGCCTGGGTTGTGCAGGCGATGGCAAATTGGATGACCCGGTCCAAGCGCCGGGCATCCTTACGATCCATATATGCCAGAGGATCAAAATCGTTCGCCTCGCACGCAATCTGGACAAGAAATTCGGATGGATCAAATCGGGTGATCCGCGCCGCGTTCGTCTTGCCGGCCAACAGGTTAGCCCAAAGCGTATCTGGGTCAAGCCCAAGGGGTGAGATCACCCCCATCCCGGTGACAACGACACGCGGCCGTGAATCATTGTGTTGCATCGGTGAACTCCTGTGTGGGTCGGTCATGCGATCTCGATATCTTCTCCTTCGACAACTTCCCCAATCTGCCATGCGGTAACACCACGTTCCTCCAGGGCCGCCAGCAGCGCTTCTGTGCGCTCGGGCGCTACGGAAATAAGCAGGCCGCCGGAGGTTTGTGGGTCCAGCAGGATCAGGCGGGTTGTTTCGTCTAATTCGAGGTAGTTGCGGATGTGTGGGGCAACGAATTCCTCGTTGCGAGATGTGCCGCCTGGCACGTGGCCGGCCCGCGCATATTCACGTGCACCCGGCAGGATTGGCAGAGTATCCGCTCGAATGCGCAGCCCTACGCGGCTATTCTGGGCCATTTCCAGTCCGTGTCCGAGCAAGCCGTAACCGGTGACGTCTGTGGCAGCATGCACCCCCACAGATTGCATTGCTTCAGAAGCGTTCTTGTTCAGAGTCGACATTACCTCCACGGCATGTTCGATGTGTGTCTTGCTGGCTGCTCCATTGCGAAGAGCGGTAGTGATGATACCAATACCGAGCGGCTTAGTCAAGATGAGCTGATCGCCGGCCTGGGCACGTGACTTGGTGATAATTTGATCAGGATGGACGGTGCCTGTGACAGAGAGCCCGTATTTCGGTTCATCGTCCTGGATCGTGTGGCCTCCGGCAATGATGGCGCCGGCCTCGGCGACTTTGTCAGCACCGCCACGAAACACGTCTTGAATGATGTCTAGCGGCATGTCATCGGGAAAGCCGGCAATGTTTAGTGCCAGCAGCACCTGCCCTCCCATGGCGTAGACATCGCTCATAGCGTTAGCAGCAGCAATCGCGCCGAACCAATACGGATCGTCTACCACGGGCGGGAAGAAGTCAGTAGTCTGGATGATCGCCAGGTCGCTGTTCAGCTTGTAGACTGCGGCATCGTCGCTCAAGCCCAGGCCGACGAGAAGGTCGGGATACTTGCCGGAATTGAAGGTTTCAACCAGGGGACGCAACACGTGCGCCAGGGGCACAGGGCCCATTTTACCAGCTCAACCAGCACATTTGGCAAGCTGAGTTAATCGAATCTCTTCACGGGTCATGGTGTCACCGGTGCTTTCAATCCACTTCCTGTCAACGGTACAACGGTCACGTTTTCACTATCCAACATCTTGTCCAGCTTGCGCAGGCCGGCCACGGCAGCAGCAGATGTCGGTTCGATGAATAGTCCCAGCCGGGCCATTGCGCGCCGCGCGCGGATGATTTCACGGTCGGTTACTGTCAGGACTGCGCCACCCGAGGTGCGTATGGCTTCAAGGACCTGCCGGCCACGTGGAGGTCCCGCGATGCGGATGCCTTCCGCTACAGTCGCGCCGGCGACCACGGGCTGGACGTCTTCGAAGCCCCGGCGGTAGGCCTGAAAGATGGGATCACACGCCCGTGCCTGTACAGCGAAGAAGCGGGGCATGCGGTCGATGACGCCGGCGTCTAACATGTGCTGGAACCCGCGGTAGGTGCTTAGCAAAAAAGTGCCATGTCCCACAGGAAAGACAATGTTATCCGGGGCGCGCCAGCCGAGTTGTTCAACGACCTCGTATGCGAAAGTGCGCAGGCCGATCATAAACAGCGGGTTATAGACGTGGCTGGCGTAGTACTCTTTCTCTGCTGCTTCATGTGCGGCCTGTTCGGCGGCGGAACGTGGTCCCTCGACCGGGTTCAACTCAGCGCCGTAGATGGCGATTTGGCTGAGTTTGGGACCTGAAGCATCAGCCGGCACGAAAACCCGGGCTTTGATGCCGATGCGAGCAGTGTAGGCGGCAAGACTGGCGCCGGCATTGCCGGACGAATCTTCGACCACCGGTCGCAGTTTGTCAAAGCGGTTGAGATAACTGACCAGCACTGAAGCGCCGCGGTCCTTGTAGGACCCGGTGGGCGACATGTACTCGAGTTTGGCCTGGATTGGGAGGCCGTAGATGTTCGTTTCGACGATTGGGGTAAATCCTTCGCCCATTGACACAATGTGTGCTTCGTCTTCAAACGAGAACAGGCGTCGATATCGCCACAGGGTGTACTCGTCGGTGATGATGGCCTTGGGGTCAAAGGCCGGCAGGTCGGTCACCTCGAAGATACCGCCGCACTCACAATGCCACACGTCCGTGTCGATGGGGTACGTCTTGCTGCAAATGGTACACAGGAACTCAACCATTAGTCCCTCTCCTCCTCAACAGCCTTTCGATCTGGCTCGACCTCGGGTTCCAGGACAATGTCACCGCTTTTACCTCCCGTTTTGCGGACGAGACGCACATCCTGAATGCGCATTCCGCGGTCGATGGCCTTCGCCATGTCATAGATGGTTAGTGCGGCGACGCTTACCGCGGTCAGGGCTTCCATCTCAACACCAGTCTTTCCGGTCGTTTTCACTGTAGCCGTTATTTCAATCGCGTGCTCGTGCGGAATTAAATCGAACGTGAGGCCAATGTGGCTCAGGAGGAGGGGATGGCACATTGGAATCAGTTCGTGGGTTTTCTTGGCGCCGAGGATGCCGGCTACCTGTGCAACGGCCAACACATCCCCTTTTTCGATGCCACCTTCGCGAATGGCTTGAAGAGTGGCCGGCTGCATGACGATTCTGCCTTTGGCCACTGCCACCCGTTCGGTGTCGGGTTTGTGCCCTACATCGACCATCCTGGCGCGTCCCGATGAGTCAAGGTGCGTGAACTGAGGTGGTGTCTTATCTGACATAAATTGGGAACCAATCAACAGCCTGGATCGTTACATACAAGACAGCTACCAACCGAGAATTTGAGCTCCTGGCCGGCCAGATTGACGGATCGCGAACCAGGGACCCGGCTTTCTTAAGCACTGATTATCACTGGCAGTAGTCAAGAAAGCTAAGGAGCCAGCATCCCAGATGCGGCTCTGTGAGGCATCCCCAGATGCCTCACTCCTCAAAATTCTCGGGTACTGATTATAGCATAAGCATAGGCCGTGCTCAAGGGCGAAAATTAAGCTTTTTAGCAACTTTTCGTGCTCACAAATACTTGACTTTTATGTATATCTATGGTAATATTCATGTGTCTCGTAGCTACATGGCCAAGCTTTTTCATGGTGGTGGTTGCCCCCCGGAATGACCACCATTGTCTCTAGTTCGATATGGACTTGTCATAATAAACGGACTCGCATCTTGACATATTCGCCCCGCGTTTCTGCCCCGACTGGCCAGGCTTAATCCAATGCCTATGAATTGGTCTATGCTCATTTGGTGAGCAGAAGAGGAGTGAATGAGGTTGGAAAACAACGATATGCTGAAGGAATCGGTCCTGCAGCAACTCCTCAGCCAAGCCGACGAGCAGGGATACCTGACGACGGATGACATTCTCGAGTTGCTGCCTGAGATAGAGGACAACCTTGACGCGCTGGAGGAGCTATACATCAGTCTTGAAGAAGAGGGTATTCCGGTCTATGCGAATGGCGATATGCCGGCGCAGCGCCAAGAAGCGGAGGAAGAGGAGGCGTTGCCCGACCTGGAAACGATCCCGACTGACGATACGATCAGTCTCTACTTTGGGGAGATTCGCCCGATTCCCTTGTTGACAGCCGAGCAGGAAGTGGAGTTGGCCAAGCGGATCGAGGCCGGCGAGGAAGCCGCGCGCAGACTGCGAAGTGTGGAGGGCGAACAACTAGACCCTGCAGAGTGCGAGAAACTCCGGCGACAGTTAGAGGACGGTGAGGAGGCCAGGCACATCCTGATTCAGTCCAACTCCCGGCTTGTGATCAGCATCGCCAAGAAGTACACCGGCCAGGGTGTTCCGTTCCTCGACCTGATTCAAGAAGGCAACCTGGGGCTGATGAAAGCTGCCGAAAAGTTCGACCACCGACTTGGCAATCGCTTTAGCACTTATGCGACGTGGTGGATTCGGCAGTCTATTACTCGGGCACTGGCTGATCAAGGTCGGACGATCCGTGTGCCAGTGCACATGAATGACCGCATCCGGCGGGTGTACGGCGTCGCTCAGTCGCTGGAGCAAGAGCTAGAGCGCAAGCCCAGTCCTGAGGAAATTGCACGCGAGATGGGGCTCTCGCCCCGACAGGTGAAACAGGCCCTACGTGCGAGCCATCGGCCGCTATCTCTGGAAAAGCCGGTTGGGGAAGAGGGGGATAGCGAGTTAGGGCAGTTCGTCGAGGACGATCGTGCGCCGGACCCGGTGGAAGAGGCGTCGCTGTTTATGCTCCGGGAGGATGTGGAAGAGTTGCTGCATTCGCTAACGCCGCGCGAGGAGCGCATTCTGCGTATGCGCTATGGGCTGGGTGGCACCAAGCGCCACACTCTCAAGCAGGTAGGTAAGAAGTTTGGGCTCACCCGGGAGCGCATTCGTCAGATTGAACAGGAGGCATTGCGCAAGCTGCGCCATCCACGCCGTAGCAGTAAGTTGCGAAGCTATCTCTCGTAGGATAGGATTTGAAAGCCGGGAAGGCCGCCCCTGGCCAGGGGTGGCCTTTTTGCTTTGTTGTCGCCGTGCACTTTGTGCACTTTTCGTTTTTCCGATACCTGTAGTATAATTTTGGGGCGATTAGCCGCGGGCGCCTCGACCGGTGGGGTTGGGGACCCGCGTTTGTTGTGGCAGAGATATCCGAAATCACGAATGTAGGTTCACTTGTATGTTTGGTATCTTTCAGCGCGAGAAGACGCAGGAGGAGCAGTTAGAGAAGGGGCTGCAGAAGACCCGGCGCGGATTTTTCGGACGGATCGCCGGCCTTCTAGGCCCGAGCGACATCACAGACGAAACGTGGGACGAACTGGAAGCGCTGTTGATCCAGGCCGACGTTGGCGTCAATACGGCCATTGAGTTGGTGGAAGAGCTTCGCGAAGAGGCATCGAAACGTGGTCTGCGGCGTGCTGATGAGGTGAAGGCTCTCCTCAAGTCGCGGTTGGTCCAGCTACTGGAGGCTCCCCAGCGTGAGCATGCTGCCGGCCAGCGCCTGCTCACTGTTATCTTGATTGTAGGCGTCAACGGATCTGGCAAGACGACCAGCATCGCCAAGCTGGCCAAAATGCACAAGGATCAGGGCAGGAACGTGATTCTGGTGGCCGGCGATACCTTCCGCGCCGCGGCTATTGAGCAACTGCAAATCTGGGCGGATCGAGTTGGCGTACCGGTCATCGCTTCGAAACCGGGTGCCGACCCGGGTGCCGTGGTGTTTGATGCCCTGCGGGCCGGTATTGCCCGTAAGGCGGACGTGGTGATTATCGACACGGCTGGCCGGCTCCAGACCAAGTACAACCTGATGGAAGAATTGAAGAAGATCCGTAACATCTGTCGTAAACAGGTGCACCGGGCACCCCACGAAACACTTCTGGTGCTGGATGCCACGACTGGACAGAATGCCTTATCTCAGGCGAAAGCCTTCAAAGACGCCGTTGACATCACAGGTGTGATCCTTGCGAAACTGGATGGCACTGCCAAGGGCGGTATGGCCTTCGCTGTTGCCAAAGAGTTGGGCCTGCCGATTCAGTTTGTCGGTACGGGCGAAACGATAGACGATTTTGCAGTATTTGATGCGCACAAGTTTGTGGATGCGCTGTTTGAAGAAGAGTAACGCAGCTTTGATATTGGGCAACAAGCTGAGGAGGTTGTTACGATGGAAGAACTCATGGCTCGGCTAAAGTCTCTTGACGACCAAATCCGCACTTTTAGGGGGCGTCTTTGACGTTGCTGGCAAGGCAGAGGAAATCGCCAGGCTAGAGCAGGAATCCGTCGCCCCTGACTTCTGGGATGATCCTGAAACCGCGCAGCGCAAGATGCAGCGGTTGGCAGACCTGAAACAAGAGGTCGAATTGTGGGACGATCTCGAATCGCGAGTGACCGACCTGGTGGATTTGTTGGAGATGGCCCAGGCGGCAGACGATCATGGGATCGCGGAGGAGATTGCCGGCGAAGTCGCCGAGATCGAGGCTCAGTTGGCGCAGTTGGAAGACCGGTTGCTTCTGTCCGGTGAGTACGACAGCCACGATGCCATTCTGGCCATCCACGCCGGCGCTGGTGGGACTGAATCGCAGGATTGGGCTCAGATGCTGTTGCGCATGTACCTGCGCTGGGCCCAGAACCACGGCTATCGCACGGAAGTCATCGATCAGACCGAGGGTGAGGAAGCCGGCATCAAGAGCGTGACCGTGCAGGTGAGTGGCCGATATGCCTATGGCTACTTGAAGGCTGAACGCGGCGTCCATCGCCTGGTGCGGCTCTCACCCTTTGATGCGTCGAATCGCCGGCACACCTCCTTTGCACTGGTTGAGGTGATGCCCCTTATCGACGACGATATCGAGATCGAGATTGACCCCAATGACCTCCGAATCGACACATTTCGGGCCAGCGGGGCCGGCGGCCAGCATGTGAACAAGACCAGCAGCGCGGTGCGCATTGTCCATGAGCCGACAGGCATCGTCGTGCAATGTCAAAATGAGCGCTCCCAGTTGCAAAACCGGGAGACGGCCATGCGTGTGCTGCGAGCCCGGCTGTTGGAACTGGAACTTGAGAAGCGGGAAGAGGAACAAGCACGATTGAAGGGTGAGCACGTAGACGCCGGCTGGGGCAACCAAATCCGCTCTTACGTTCTCCACCCGTACCAGATGGTGAAAGACCATCGGACGGGGTATGAGACAGGCAAAGCCCAGGCTGTGCTGGATGGCGATCTTGATCCATTTATCCTGGCGTATCTGAAATCCCAGGTCGGGGTGCCGGCCTAAAGCAAGAAACGACTGCACCGGAGCAAATCCAGATGGCGCAGTCGTTTTTGTTTGCCAACGAGAGAGCGGGAGCAAGCATCTGGCTCGCTCCCGCCCACTCTCGAAAGGAGGAGAAAGATGAGAGCCATTCAATCCCTGCGGTAGCAATTCCCGGCAGCGGACCTCTTGCCCCCATTTAACTTGTGCCAATTATACCTCAGATTTAGCCCGATTGTCAAGCAAATTCGGTACGAATGCGAACGTATGTTCACATTTTTAAGCAAGCTCAAATCGAGGAGGGGGCTCTACCCGGCATCCAGGCTACCTCCGAATGAGAAGGTGTTTGGGAGAACCATGCGAGATTGGGTCTTGACAGTCGGTCTGGAATTGGCTACCATTGGGTCAGGCAACGAAGCAATCATCTCATGGCCAGTTACTTCTTCTATCGACTGTTCGGTTGGCTTGCGCCACGTATCCCGCCCAGAGTTGGCTACTGGTTGTTTGCGCGTATCGGGGATTTGTTCTACTGGCTGGACGCCGATGGCCGGCGCGCTGTTCTTGACAATCTCCGGCATGTGGTGGGGCCAGATGCCTCCGACAGTATTCTAGCCGACAAAGCCAGGCTAACCTTCCGCATGCAGGCGTATAACTACTTCGACCTGTTTCGCGTGCCTGGCATGTCGGCAGAGGAAATCGAAGCAAGGTCGCATGTGGAGGGTTGGGAGCATCTGGAGTCTGCTGTCGCACGTGGACAGGGCGTGATTCTGGTATCTGCTCACTTCGGTAATGTGGACGTGTTGTTGCAGATCCTCGGCATACGCGGCATCAAATCCTCAGTGGTGATGGAGCGTCTCCAGCCAGAGCCGCTATTCCAATACGTGGCCGGCATCCGGGGCCGCTTTGGCACGAAAATCGTCCCGGTTGATGCGTCCGCCAGATTTCTGTTCCGCGCCTTGCGGGCCGGCGAGGTGGTTGTATTGGTGCTCGATCGGGATGTGACAGATAGCGGCGTCGTGATCGAGTTCTTTGGTGCGCCGGCTAAGCTGCCGGATGGATATGCGAGACTGGCCCGTCGTACTGGTGCTTCGGTCGTGATCGCCTTTGGGTTACGTCTGCCGGATCACCAACTGCGGGCACGCGTTGAGCCAGCCCTTCACGTGCCTCAGACAGACGATCGGGCCGGTGATGTGCGCGCCATCATGCGGCAGGCGCTGGATATCGCTGAAAAGCACATCGCGGAGCACCCGGAACAGTGGGTCATGTTCCGTCCGATTTGGAAGTCGTGTTGATTCAGGTGCATCCAGGTGCGCGTGGCTGAGGCAGCCGGCGCCCGGCACCGGGTCGTGAAACAAGTGAGGGGGATCGATGAAGATCGCTCAGGTATCGCCCTATGATATTGCCTACGCCGGCGGCGTGCAGGAGCACATCCGCCATCTGAGTGAGCACTTTCGATTAATGGGCCATCAGGTTCAGATCCTGGCGGCCTCCTCGGCAGATGAAGATGAGCTGCAGGACAACATCATAAAAGTCAGCGACACGATCTTGCCGATCCCCTTCAGCGGCTCGATTGTGCGCATCAGCATCTCACCTCGCGTTTATTGGCGGATCAAGCGCATCCTGGAGGAAGGCCAGTTCGACATCATCCACCTTCATGAGCCGATTGTGCCATTGCTACCATTGGTGGTATTGCGGCATGCCAAGGCAGTCACTGTGGGGACATTCCATGCGTATCGGGATACCCACGCTGCGTACGAGTGGGGCAAGCCGGCCATTCAACACTTCATCGATCGGCTGGATGGCAAAATTGTCGTGTCGGAGGCGGCACGCTCCACCGTGGCGCGCTATTTTCCAGGCGAATACGTGGTCATCCCGAACGGTGTCGAGGTGGAGCGCTTTGCTGATCCGACGCTCGCGCCAATCGAGGCGTTTGATGATGGCCGGCCCAACGTTCTGTTTGTGGGCCGGCTCGAAAAACGTAAGGGATTCAAGTACCTTCTCGAGGCTTTCCGTTTCGTCAAAGCTGCGGTGCCCAAAGCCCGGCTGCTGGTGGTTGGCCAGTACGAAGAGGAAGAACTGGAGCCGTTCGAGTGGTACGTCCGACACCATGAGCTGGAGGGGGTACACTTCATCGGTTATGTGCCGGGCGAGGAACTTCCGCGCTACTATCGCACGGCCGATGTTTGCTGTGTGCCGTCCACTGGATTCGAAAGCTTCGGCATCGTGCTTTTGGAAGCCATGGCATCGGGGACCCCTGTAGTTGCTTCCAGCATCCCTGGTTACCGGGAGGTGTTGACAGATGGCAGAGAGGGGCGGTTAGTGACACCGGCCGATGTGGACGAGCTAGCCTCGGCGGTGATTGCCTTGCTGAATGATCCGGATATGCGCCGGCAGATGGGCCAGGCCGGCCAGGCGACCGCCCAGCGCTACCGATGGGAAACCATCGCTCAGCGCGTTCTTGATCTCTATGAAAGGCTGCTCGCTGAACGCCAGCGGCGCGTACGGGAGGGGGAATCGGCGGAGCGCTCATGGCGAGAACTGGCTTCCAAAGTGTCGAGCCTGTTAGAGCCTAAAGCGGAGGGAGGACGAGGTGCTTAGTGAGCGTGCGCGGCAAATGACCCGCGGTCTGCTGAGTGATGTTGCCGGCATCATTGCGCGAACGGGTCTGACGCCTAACATGCTGACCTGGCTCGGGCTGCTTCTGAATAGCATCACCGCCTGGGTCCTGTCTCGTGGCGCATTCACAGCCGGCGGCTTGTTGGTGTTGGTGGCCGGCGCATTCGATGCTCTGGACGGCAGTCTGGCGCGCGCGACCGGGCGGGTCAGCAAGTTTGGGGCCTTTCTCGATTCATCCCTGGATCGACTCTCCGAGGCGGTGCTGTATTTGGGGTTGTTGTGGTACTTCGCCGACCGGCCCGGCAGCCGGGAGGGGATTGCCCTGACCTATCTGGCGATTGTGGGCTCTCTCCTGGTGAGCTATACCCGTGCCCGAGCCGAGGGCCTGGGCTACGAGTGCAAGGTCGGCCTGTTTACGCGCCTTGAACGGGTGCTGGTGCTGGCGTTAGGGCTGTTGTCGGGCTGGGTACGCATCGCGCTGTGGATCCTTGCCATCGGCAGCTTTTTTACGGCGTTCCACCGCATGTGGCACGTGTGGAGAGTTGCCTCAGAGTAATGGCCCAATGGGCTTTCGCTGCCGCATGCCCAGGTTTGAAGCGATAAGGAGGCATCATGGACTACGAAACAATCATTGTCGAGGTTGAAGACCGGGTCGGCCTGATTCGGCTGAATCGTCCCAAGGTGCTCAATGCCCTGAACCAGACCGTGATGACGGAGCTGGTGGATGCGCTGGAGGCGCTGGACGCCAACGAGGAAGTGGGCTGTATCGTTCTCACTGGTAACGAGAAGGCCTTTGCTGCCGGCGCCGACATCCGGCAGATGGCCGAAGAAGATGCGGTGGACCTGATCCGCAGCGACCGTTTTCGGATGTGGGATCGGATCAAGAACATCGCCAAGCCCATCATCGCCGCCGTAAGCGGCTACGCGCTGGGCGGCGGTTGTGAGCTGGCTATGGCGTGTGACATGATCGTCGCGTCCGAGACGGCTAAATTTGGGCAGCCCGAGATCACCTTGGGCATCATCCCGGGGGCCGGCGGCACCCAGCGCCTCACCCGGGCTGTGGGTAAGGCGCTGGCGATGGAGGTCATCCTGGCCGACCGCTGGCTGTCAGCCGAGGAGGCGGAGCGGGCCGGCCTGGTTAACCGCGTCGTCCCGGTGGAATCTTACCTGGAGGAAGCGATGAACCTGGCCCGTAACATTGCCGGCCGCGCACCGCTGGCAGTCAAGCTGGCGAAAGAAGCCATCAACCAGGCATTTGAGTCGTCCCTGGAAGGTGGGCTGGCCGTTGAGCGGCGCAATTTCTACCTGTTGTTCGCAACAGAGGATCAGACCGAGGGTATGCGGGCCTTCCTGGAGAAGCGCGAACCGCAGTTCAAAGGGCGATAGGTGACGTGTCTCCCCTGTCCGAAAGGAGCGCAAGGGGATGTTTCTGCAACGCGTTAGCATCTTACTATTGCTTGGGGCCGCCGGCCTCCTGGCCGTGG